>CBIHRE010000300.1:0-6535 GCA_966212385.1 uncultured Akkermansia sp.
ATGTACGTCGTGAAGGTGTAGAACGTGAGCGAACCGCGATGGGATTTGGCAGACGGCTCGGGCGAGGTTTCGGCGGCGAGGGCGAGGGAGGGCAGGGTGGCGAGGCCGGCGAAGACCAAAGCGTGGGTGTTCATGGGGGAATCAGGAGGCGGATTGCCAGCGGCCGTAGATGCCGCAGGGAAGAACCTTGGCGTATTCGTTTTTCCCCGACGCCGCGGAACCGGCGACGGCGTCGGCCTGGATGGGGAGGCCGACCTCGCCGGCGGTGATCGAGCCCGCGCGGTCGCCGAGGAGGGCGTGGAGAAGATTTGCCACGACCGTGGGCGAGAGGCGCGCGGTGTAGGCGTTGATGAGGAAAAAGAGCGGCTGCGGCGTGAGCACCTCGCGGCACTCGCGGAGGAGTTCCCAGAGGCTGTCCTCGAGCTTCCACATTTCGCCGCCGGCGCCGCGTCCATAGGTGGGCGGGTCCATGATGACGGCGTCGTAGCGCTTGCCGCGCTTGATCTCGCGGCGGACGAACTTGAGGCAGTCGTCGACGATGTAGCGGATGGGGGCGTCGGCGAGGCCGCTGAGGGCGGCGTTTTCCTTGCACCACTTCACCATGCCTTCGGCGGCGTCGACGTGGGTGACGCTCGCGCCGGCCTTGGCGGCGGCGCAGGTGGCGGCGCCGGTGTAGCCGAAGAGGTTGAGGACGTTGATCTCCCGGCCGGCGGCGCGGGCTTGCTTGATGAGCCCGGAGGCCCACTCCCAGTTGACCGCCTGTTCGGGGAAGAGGCCGGTGTGCTTGAAGCTGGTGGGCTGGATGCGGAAGGTGAGTCCGAGGCGCTCGTAGCCGATGGTCCAGTGTTCGGGCGGCTGTTTGCGGAATTCCCAGCGGCCGCCGCCTTCGTTGCTGCGGTGGTAGAAGCCGTCCCAGCCCTTCCAGTCCGGGCCGTCGGATTTCGGCCAGATGACCTGGGGGTCGGGACGCACGAGATTCACGCGACCCCAGCGCTCCTGTTTCAGGCCGAAGCCGCAGTGCAGGAGTTGGTAATCGCGCCAGCCGTCGGCGAGGAGGAGGGGGGAGCGGGTGATGACGGGAGCGGACACAGCGCCGGAGCGAAGGGGGCGCGTCGGGGCCTGTCGAGCGCGGGGGTGGCGCGGTCTTTCCACTTGGCGCGCGGGGTGTTCCGGTCACGGGCCCGGCTCGCGGGATTCTCGAGGCGTCCGGTGCTGCGTAGTCTCACCCGGGCCCAGAGCCTGCCGGGCTCTAGGTAACACGCCTCATGTGCCGCCGGAGGGGATTCCTTTACGATATCTTCAAGCTTTCTGCCTTTCCACGTCCGGCCCGCCCCCGCCTGGCGTTGTCGCGCTACCATGGTCGCTCTCCGTCCCCAAAGACTCTCCACCTCGCCTTGTCGTATCTTGCTCGTGGACGACAACCGCGCGATCCATGACGACTTTCGCAAGGTGTTGTCCCCGCCTCCGAGCAGGGCGAGCGCGGCGCTGGACGAGGCGGAATCGGCGTTGTTCGGCGCCCCGGTGGAGGCGCCGGCGGTGATCGCGCCGGTTTACGAAGTCGATTCGGCCTATCAGGGCGCGGAGGCGATCGAAAAGGTGCGCGCCGCCTGCGAGGAGGGACGCCCCTACGCCTTGGCCTTTGTCGATGTGCGCATGCCGCCTGGAATGGACGGCGTGGAGACGGCCGGGCTCCTGTGGCGCGAGTATCCCGACCTGCAGATCGTGCTCTGCACCGCTTACAGCGATTATTCCTGGGACGAGATGGCGACGGCCTTGGGGCGTTCGGATCGTTACGTGATCCTCAAGAAGCCCTTCGATTCGATCGAGGCCCAGCAGGTGGCGGCCGCGTTGACCGAGAAGTGGAGGCTCCTCCAGGCGAATCGCGCCCACGTCGAGGAGCTGGAACGCAAGGTCATCGAACGCACCGCCGAGCTCGCGGCGACCAACGCGCGATTGTGCGCGGAGGTCGAGACCCGCCGCGAGACGGAGCGCGCCCTCGCCAAGGCGAAGGAGGAGGCGGAGCGCGCCGACCGCGCGAAGAGCGTCTTTCTCGCCAACATGAGCCACGAGATCCGCACGCCCATGAACGGCGTGATCGGCATGGCCCATCTTCTGCGCGACACCGGCCTCGGCCCCGAGCAACGCGATCTGGTCGATACGCTTTGCGGCAGCGGCGACGCCCTGCTGGCGATCATCAACGACATCCTCGACTTCTCGAAAATCGAGGCGGGTCGCATGGAGCTCGAGCGGTGCGATTTCGACCTGCCGCTCATCGTGGAGCGCGTGCTCGACCTGCAATCGGCGCAGGCCTGCGGCAAGCCCTTGGAACTGCTCTGGGAGGTCGAGGCCGACGTCCCGGTCTGGGTGCGCGGCGATCCCACCCGGCTGCGCCAGGTCCTGCTCAATCTCGTGGGCAACGCCGTCAAATTCACCGCCTCGGGCGAGGTCGGCGTGCGCGTGACACAGGAGTCGCGCGAGGCGGGCGTGGCCCGGCTGCGTTTCGAGGTGCGAGACACCGGCATAGGCATCGGACCCGAGGCACTGGCTCGCGTCTTCCAACCTTTCGTGCAGGCGGACGATTCCACCACCCGGCGTTTCGGCGGCACGGGCCTGGGTCTCGCGATCTGCAAGCGCATCGTCGGGCTGATGGGCGGCGTGATCGGCGTCGAAAGCGAACCCGGCCGCGGATCGACCTTCTGGTTCGAGGTTCCCTTCCCGGTGGCGGACGCGTCCGGACGGGAGACGGAAACGGTGCCCGTGCGGCGCGATCTGGCGGGCTTTCGCGCGCTCGTGGTCGACGACAACGCGACCAACCGGAAGCTCTTGCGCCGCCTCCTTGATCGCTGGGGCCTCGCGATGACCGAGGCCGCGGACGGATACGAGGCCCTGGCCCTGCTCGAAAAGGAGACGGTCCCGAGCGATCTCGTGCTGCTCGATTACCAGATGCCGGGAATGGACGGGCTGCAGCTCGCCGCCGCGATCCAGGCGCGCGTCCGCGCGGACGGCCGCCAGCCGGCCTTGGTGATGCTCAGTTCCCACGGCGAGCGCCTGCATGGCGAGGCGCTCGCGAAGCACGGCCTCGCCGCCAGCCAGTTGAAACCCATCCACCCCGGAGCGCTCCACGACTGTCTGGCCGAGATTCTCGGTCGCCGAGGCGCGACGGAAAAGATGGAGGACCCCGTCGATTTGGACGCGTTTGGCGACGCCCGCCTGGAGGGCCTGCGTATCCTCGTCGCCGAGGACAACGCGGTGAACCAGAAGGTCGTGCGGCTTCAGCTCAAGAAGCTCGGCCTGGAGGCCGATTTCGTCGGCGACGGCCAGCAGGCGGTCGAGGCGATGGCGCGCACGCCCTATCAACTCGTCCTCATGGACGCCTGCATGCCCGTGCTGGACGGGCTCGAGGCGACGCGACGCATCCGCCGTCACCCCTCGTTCCGCGCCGGCTCCACGCCGGCCGGCCGGCCGGTGATCATCGCGATGACCGCGAACGCGCTTCCGAGCGACCGCGCCGAGTGCCTCGCTGCCGGCATGGACGACTACATCGCCAAGCCCGTGACGCTATCCGTGCTGCGAGAGACGCTGCGCCGCAACTTTCCCGCCCAGCTCCTTTCCTGACGCCGATGAAGCCCGACGCCGCCCCGTCCCCGAGCCTCAGCCCGCAGCAGCTGCTGCACGCGTTTTTAAACAACATCCCCGACCTCGTCTATTTCAAGGACCTCGAGTCGCGATTCCTGCTCGTGAGCGCGATCAAGCTGGCGAAGCACGGCTTCGCGTCGCAGGCGGAGATCATCGGGAAAACCGATTTCGACGTTTTCGACGAGACGCATGCGCGGCCCGCCTTCGAGGACGAGCAGCGGATTATCGCCACCGGCACGCCGATCCTGGACAAGCTTGAGAAGGAGGTCTGGACCGACGGCTCCGTGACCTGGTGCGTCACCTCGAAGATGCCCCTGCGCGACTCCGCCGGCCGCATCGCGGGAACCTTCGGCATCAGCCGCGACGTCACCGCGTCGAAGCGTCTGCAGGAGCAGCTCGAGACGACGCAAAAGGATCTCGTCGACGCGTCGCGCAAAGCCGGCATGGCCGACGTGGCCACGGGCGTGCTGCACAACGTCGGCAACGTGCTCAACACCGTGAATGTCGCGGCCGACCAGCTCGCGGACGGCCTGCGCAAGAGCCGGATCGACGGCGTGGTGAAACTGGCCGCGCTCCTCGAGGAGCAAGCTCACGATCTGCCGGGCTTTTTCGCCTCGGCGCGCGGGCGGCAGGTGCCGGGATACGTCTCCCAGCTGGCCGAGCATTTCAAGGCGGAGCGGGATCGCATGCTGAACGAGCTCCACGAACTGCGGCGCTCGATCGACCACATCAAGGACGTGGTGGCGATGCAGCAGAGTTTCGCCGGTTCGCCCGGCCTGGTCGAGGCGCTCGATCCGGTGGCGCTGATCGAGGATTCGCTGCGCTTGAATGTCGCCGCGCTGATGCGCCACGACGTGCGCGTGGTCCGGGATTTTTCGCCCTCGCCGCGGATACTGGCGGATCGCACGCGCGTGTTGCAGGTCCTGGTCAATCTCGTGCGCAACGCGAAACACGCGCTCGACGACGGGAATCCTCCGGAGAAACGCATGACCTTGCGCGTGGAACCGGCCGGGCCGGAGTGCGTGCGCCTGGTCGTGGCCGACAACGGCGTGGGCATCCCGCCGGAGAACCTCGAGCGCATCTTCGCGCACGGTTTCACCACGAAGAAGGACGGGCACGGTTTCGGCCTGCATTCCGCGGCCAACGCGGCGAAGGAGCTCGGCGGAAGCCTCCGGGCTTTCAGCGGGGGGCCGGGCACGGGCGCCGAGTTTGTCCTCGAGCTGCCGGTGGCGCCGCCGGAGTCCGCTAAGGACGGTGAGGCGGCGTCGATCGACGAGGCCGAGGCGCTGCTCGTCCGCAAAGCCGGCATCTGAGGCCCAGGGCGGTCAGAGCGTGGTCCTGGCCACCGCCGGGGGCGGGTTTGCGCGCAACTGGCGGGCGAGGAAGAGCGCGGGGAACGCGGGTTGGAAGTTCAGCTTTTCGGCCAACGCGTGGTAGGCGGCGCGGTGCTGCGGGAAGCGGTGTCCGAGCGCGGTGGCGAGGACGCATTTGTCGTCGAAGGGGAGGAGCTCGGCGCAGATCTTTTCGGGATCGGCGTCGCCCTGCCGAAGACGCGCGGCCACGGAGCGATGCTCGCGCGATTCTTTGGCGAAGGAGGCGAGCGCTTTTTCGAATGCCTGGTCGGCCGCGGCGGCGTCCCCCGCGTCGCGGGCGGCGAGGTAAACGAGCAGCCAGGAGGTGCCGGTTGCGCCGGACGTGGCGGTCAGCGCCGCGGCGGCGTCGGCGGCTCGGCCGCGGGTGACTGCGACGGCGAAGCGGAAGTCGTCCATACCGGAGGCGCGCGACGCAAAGCCGTCTTCGTCGCCGCGGGAGTAGGCGGCGATGGCGGCGAGCGCGGCGGCCACCTGCGCCTGTTGTTCGGGGGTTGCCAGGGTTTTGATCGAGGCGAGATAGGGCGCCACGAGCGAGGACTCGAGCTGCCGGTCCTCGGGGTGGGCGTGGCAGGCGATCCCGAGCTCGATATTGAGATAGGGGCGGTTGGTCACGGAGAAGGGGGTCGGGTCTTGGGCGCGGACGGCGCGGAGCTCGCGGAGCGCCTCGTCGACGAGTCCGTTGGCGAGGAGGATGTTGTTTTGAGTGTGGCGGAAGGAGAGCGATTTGAGGCCGGCGGCCTCGGCGGCGCGGAGATGGACGAGCGCTTCGGGAAAATGCCCGTTGGACAGCGCCTCGTAAGCGAGGCTGTTGTGGGCGTAGGCGCAGGGCTGCGCGGCGGAGGTGGCCTGGCGGAGGTAGGCTTGCCGCGCCGCGGGATCGGTTTCGATGCGGGCGGCGAGGTAGGCGGCGGCGCCGTCCCCGGGATTTTTCGCCGCGAGTTCGTGGTAGAGGGGAAGGAGATCGCGGTCGGGCTGCTTGTATTCGACGTGGTGTTGGTAGTTGCGGTGCCACTCCAGGCGGAGCGGACGGTCGTCCAAATGGGAGGCGAAGAAGGTGTCTATCTGGTCGTCGGGGAGCTGGGAGAGAGCGACGCGGACAAGGACTTCGTCGTCCGGGTGGAGTTCGCCGAGGCGGACGGCGAGAGCCCGGGCTTCGTCGGCGTGGCTTTCGGCGAGGGCGAAGACGCGCTGCACGGGCGCCACTTTGTCGGCGTGGGAGTGGCGGGTCTTGGTTTGGGCCTCGCGGCGCGGGAGCGAGATCTTCGCCGGGAAGTCCGCGAAGAAATAGTCGGCGGCGAGGAATTGGTAGAACGAGCGGCCGCCGTGGAGCTGGTAGTCGTTTTTGGCGTCTTTGGGGATCGGCTGATCGTCGGGGAAGTAGCGGGTGGTCTCGTGGAAAACGAGGGCGGTGCGGTCGGGATTCACGATGGCGACGTGGCGCTCGAGGGGGCGGCTCCAGAACGGGGTTTCCACGGTGAAGACGCCGTCCTCGGTTTTGCCATCCGGGCGCTTCCACGAGAAGCGGT
>CBIHRE010000301.1:0-6501 GCA_966212385.1 uncultured Akkermansia sp.
GTTCAGGCAACCCGCCCGGCGCAGCACGGCCGCGCAAGCGTTGAGGGTCGAACCCGTGGTGAAGACATCGTCGATGAGCACATACCGAAGGTCCGGGTTAATGGGGGCCCCCGGGGCGAGCGCAAACGCGTTTTTGAGGTTTGCCCGCCGCCGCTCGCGGTCGAGACTCGTTTGCGTTTGGGTATCCACCACGCGAACCAGCAGTTCCGCGACCTCGGTCCCCCCGCCCAGCCGCTTTGCCACGGCACGCGCGAGTTCTTCCCCTTGGTTGTAGCCCCGCTCGCGTTTCTTCCGCGAATGCAGCGGCACCGGGACGAGGATCGCTCCGCGCAAAAACTCCGCCGTGTGCGCGTTGGCCGCGAATATAGCCGCCATGTCCTCCAAGGCGAAAAGCCCCTGCCGGTATTTCAACTCGTGCACCAGCGCCCGCGCCGGCCCCCGGAACAACACCGCCGTCCGCCCTTCGCGAAACTCGGGCCGCAAGCCCTCGCAATGCACGCAAAGCCGCTCGCCCGACGCCTCGCCGAAAAATGGGTGCCCGCAGCACGGACAACACGGCGCCTCCACCCGGGATATCAAGGGCTCGCAATCCGCGCACACGTGTCGCAGCGGGCTCCGCTCCACCACGTCGCCGCAGTGCAGGCAGGACGGCGGGAACAGCACATCGCTCAGCCCACGCGCCAGCCCCCGCCAGCCGGTCGCGGTCGTCCGCTCAGACTCCGCCGCCTCGCCGCTCATCTCCCACCATCCCCCCAGGGTGCCGGATAGTGCACCTTCATCAAGCACAGCCCTTGCGGCGGCGCCGTCTCGACCTCCGCCGTGCGCTCGCGCGTCTGCAACAACTCCTCGATACGCCGCGGCGACAGTTTGCCCATGCCGGCATAAACCAGCGCGCCCGCCAGGCTTCGCACCATCTTATACAAAAACCCCCCCGCCTCGGCTTCGATCCGCAACCGTGGGCCGTCCTCCATCAGGTCCAGCCGCGCCAACGTGCGCACCGTGTTCTCTCGTTCCTCGCCGCCAAAGGCCGAAAATGCCCGAAAATCGTGCCTCCCGCGCAGGGCCGCCGCCGCCGCCCGCATCGCGGCCACATCCAGCGCCTTCGGCACCGACCAGGTAAACGGGTGCTCAAAGGGGTTCGCCCACGCGCCGTGTATCAGCTGGTAATGGTAGATCTTACCGACCGCCGAGTAGCGCGCGTGAAACTCCTTCTCCACGACCTCCGCCGTCCTCACCTGGATCGTCGGCGGCAACCCGCCGCGCAGCGCCGCGAGCAGTTTCTCCGGCCCGTGCCGCCACCCCGCGTCGAAATGGAAAACCTGCCCGCGTGCATGCACGCCCGCATCCGTCCGCCCGCTGCCATGGATGCGCGTGTCCGCCTGAAACAGCTCCGCGAGCCGTCGCTCGATGTGGTCCTGCACCGCGTTCTTGTCCGGCTGCGCCTGCCAGCCCGAAAACGTCGTGCCATCATAGGCGACGAGACACTTCCAGCGCTGAAGAGAGAGTTCGCTCATAACATTTCCCCTGGCTCTCGGACTGTGGGTGGACGGGCGGGTCCCTCCGCCCGTTGGCGAACCACGCAGGGACGTGCCCGCCCGCCTTGAGTGAAAAATCTAAATCCAAGGACCATTTGAGATTACCACGGATTTCACGGATTCACACGGATACCAAGCCTTTGCATTCATCCGTGTCCATCCGTGCGATCCGTGGTCAACCGCCGCCCGGCATCGCGCCCGGCAACCCCGGCGGGAAGCGCTGATCCAAATAATCCTGCAAGATCACCGCCGCCGCCCGCGAATCGATGATGCCCTTCCCTCGGATCTCGCGGAGCTGTTTCTGGTTCATCCCGCTCTCGACGAGGTGCGAACTCAGGCGCTCATCCACGAGATGCACCGGCAACCCGAACTCCGCGCGCAGCTCGTCCGCGAAAGCCTGCGTCTCCTTCGCCTTAAAACCTTCGCTGCCGTCCATGTTCAACGGCAGCCCGAGCACGATCTCCTGGATGCGACGCGTCCTCACCACCGCGGCCAGCGAGCGCCGCCGCGCCGCCGCATCCGCCTCGACCAGCGCCGGGATCGGCGTGGCGATGCCGAGCTCGTCGCCCGTCGCCAACCCGATCCGCCGCGTCCCGTAATCGATGCCGAGAAATCGCATGGATGCTTCGTCCGACTAGGCGCCGAGTGAGATATAGTTCGGGTGGAGGGCGCTGCGCCGTCAGCGCCGCTCAGAGCAGCTTCGCCGCGTTCTTGTGCGTCGCGACCTTCGCGAGCAGCGCCTTGATGTCCTGCGCCTTCGCCTTGGGCATCACCAGCGTCGCATCCGCCGTGTGCACGACCACGAGGTCGCTCACGCCCAGCAGCGTCACCACGTGGCCCTTCTCGGTGAACACGATATTGCCCGAGCACTGCTCCGTGAGCACGTCGCCACGCGCCACGTTTCCCCCCTCGTCGCACTTGAAATGCTTCGCCACCGCCGGCCAGGCGCCCACGTCGTCCCAATCGAAGCTCGCCGGCACCACGACCACGTTGGTCGATTTTTCCAGCAAGGCGTAGTCGACCGAGATCTTCGTCAGCGTCGGATAAATCTTCTTCAAGGTCGCCGCGAGCGGGCTCTTCTTTTTCAGTGCCGCGCGGATCTTCGCCAGCCCGGCGTCGAGCTCCGGAGCATAGGCCGCGAAGGCCGCCTCCACCACCGGCACGCTCCAGATGAACATGCCCGCGTTCCAGACGTAGTCGCCGGATTTCAAATACTGCTGCGCCACCTCCAGCTTCGGCTTCTCGACGAAACGCTTCACCTCGTAGACGACCTTGGCCGCCTTGCCCTCGCCCACGCGACCCCACTCGCCACCGCGCTGGATGTAACCAAAGCCCGTCGCCGGCTCGTTCGGCGGAATGCCGATCGTCACCATCACATCGGCCGCGCCCGCCGCCGCGAAAGCCGCCTTCAGGTCCGCCTGGTAGGCCTTCGTGTCGTGAATGACATGGTCCGCCGGCAACACCGCGAACACGCCCTTCGGATCGCGCGCGCCGACGAGCGCCGACGCGAGGCCCACCGCCGCCGCCGTGTCGCGTCCGACCGGCTCGGCCACGACGTTCGACGCCGGGATCAGCCCGCGGCAAACCTTGGCGACTTCCTTGGCCTGAACCGCGCTCGTGATGACAAAGGTGTTCTTCGCCGGAACGATCGCCTTCACGCGCGCCAGGGTTTGCGCGAGCAGCGGCGTCTCGCCGACGACGGGCAACAGGTGTTTCGGACGCGCCGCGCGGCTCTGAGGCCAGAAACGCTCCCCTTTCCCGCCCGCGATGATGACAACGTAGGGCTCGGACTGTGTCTGCTGCTGCGGTTTGCTCGTGTTCGCGCGAGAGGTCTTCGTCTTAGCTTTGGCCATAGGATGCCGCGACTCTAGGACCGGGCCGCCCCCCTCGCGCAACGCCGCAGTTGCCCCCGCCGCCGCTACCCGCACTTTCCCCGGTCATGTCCACTCCCTCCGCCTCCGATTCCGCCGGCGTCCCTCTGGAAATCTCCGTCGAGGAAACCCGCGACCTCCTCGCCGCCCGCCCTGACGACACGCTGCTTGTCGACGTGCGCGAGCCCTTCGAATACCAGACCGCCAAGATCGAGGGCGCCGAGTTCATCCCCATGCGACAGATCCCCGAGCAAGTCGGCTCGCCTACCCTCCCGCGCGAAAAACATCTGCTCATCCACTGCCACCACGGCGGTCGCAGCCTGCGCGTCACCGAATATCTGCGCGCCCAAGGCTACCCGCGCGTCACCAACGTCGCCGGCGGCATCCACGCCTGGTCTCAACGCATCGATCCCTCGGTGCCGGTTTACTGAGCCGCGGATTTTTCCGCATCGCCGCCCGCCCGCATCGCGGCCTGCGCGGCCGCCGCCCGTCGCTCCCGCAAGCGCCGCGTGATGCGTTTGCGCAGATAATGCAGGCCCGCGCCCGCCACCGCGCAAAGCACGCCCGCCGCAGCCAGCCGCCCGTGGTCGCCCCGCCCGAGCGCGTCGCCCGCCAGGATCGTCGCCGCGATGTAGGCCGCCGGCACGCCGACCGACACCGCCAGATACAGCCCGAAAGGCACGCGCGCCAAACCGAGCAGGTAACTCTGCACAAAAAACGGCGTGCCCGGCACCACGCGTAGCAAAAGCGTCAGCTCCAGCGCCGACTTCACCGGCGCCTCGGGCAGTTTCCAACCGAAGCGCGCCAGCAGGCGCGTCACCACCGGCCGCAACGCCCGCCCCGCGATCCAGTAGGACAGCGCCACGTTCACCGCCACCGCCGCCACCGCGCAGACGATCACCGCCGCCGCGCCCATCCGCGGCCCGAAAACCGGCCCTGCCGCCAGCGTGAAGGGCGCGAGCGGGAAACCCACCAGCGGCAACAACGCCATCGCGACGAAAAACGCCGCCGGTCCCGCCTCGCGCAGCGCGTCCATCACGCGATTCGCCGCCACCCGAGCCTCCTCGCCCCACAGCAACCACACCGCCACGCCGGCCAGCGCCAGCGCAAGCGCCGCGCCCGCGAGAAGGATTATCCGCTTTTTTTGCATCCGAAACTTCCATCGGAGACTTCCCCGATGGCCGGCGCAATCTCCGCGCCGCATCGTCCGCTGTAATCCGGGCGCTTGACCCCTCCCGTCGCCCTCCCCGTTCTTGCAAAGCTCCGAAGCGCCATGCCCGCTGAATCCCTCTACGATGTGCTCGTCATTGGCGGCGGCCCCGCCGGAGCCTCCGCCGCGATCCGCTGCCGCCAGGCCGGCCTGCGCACCGTCGTGGTCGAAAAACTCCCCTTCCCGCGCTTCCGCATCGGCGAGTCCCTCCTCCCCGACGGCAACGCCTACCTCCGCGAACTCGGCGTCTGGGAAAAAGTCGAGCGGGCCGGCTTCATCGAAAAATTCGGCGCCCGTTTTTATCTCGGAGACGGCGACGCCGAAAAGAAGGTCGATTTCTCCACAGGCCTCGTCCCCGGCCTCGACCGCACCTACCAGGTCGACCGCGCCCGCTTCGACGCCCTTCTCCTCGACCACGCCCGCGAGCTCGGCGCCGAGATCCGCATCGGTTCCACCGTCCGCGCCCTCGGCCACGAAGCCGATTCCTGCTCGGCCGACATCGAAAACGCCGGCACGACGACCACCGTCCGCGCCCGCTACGTGATCGACGCCTCCGGTCGCGACCAGTTTTTTCCCAGCGCGATAAAGTCCGACATCGAGCCCGCCGCCTTCCCCCGCCGCCTCGCGATCTACAACCACTTCCGCGGCGTCGCCCGCGACGCCGGTCCCGCCGGCGGCGACACCATCATCGTCCGCCTCGAGGAAGGCTGGTTCTGGATCATTCCCATCGACGCCAAACGCACCTCCGTCGGCCTCGTCACGACCAACGCCGCCTTCAAGGCCGAGGGCCTCTCCCCTGCCTCGCACTTCGCCGCCGTCGTCGCGCGCACACCACGCCTACGAAACCTCCTCGCCGGCTCGGAAGCCGCGATGGATTACCACGTCACCGCCGACTACAGCTACTATCGGCGCCGCGTCGCCGAGGGGCGCCTCGTCCTCGCCGGCGACGCGGGAGGCTTCCTCGATCCCATCTTTTCCTCCGGCGTCTACCTCGCCCTCCGCTCCGCGAAACACGCCGCCGCGCTCGTCGCCCGCGCCGCCCTCGAAAACCGCCCTTTCACCGCCGCCGAATGCGTGCGCCACCTGCGCGACTGCAAGCGCCCCGCCGGCATCTTTCACCGCCTCATCGACGCCTTCTACGACGACCATAGCTTCTCGGTCTTCATGTGCCCCCGCCCGCCCTGGGGCCTCGCTCCCGCCATCACCTCCATCGTCGCCGGCCGCGCCGATCTGAGCCTCGGCATGTGGTGGCGCTTCAAACTCTTCCTCCTCGTCTGCCGCCTCCAGCGCCGCTGGCCCCTCGTCCCGCGCATCGGCCTCGCCGCCACCCCCGCGCCGTCGCCCTCGCCCGCATGAGCGATCCCGCCGCCAACCCGTCGCCAGCCGCCGACGCGCCCTGGGACGTCATTGTCATCGGCGGCGCCCTCTCCGGCGCCGCCACCGCGCTGCTTCTCCTGCGGCGCAATCCCCGCCTGCGCGTCCTCATCGTCGAGCGCCACGCCGCTTTCAAACGCCGAGTCGGCGAGTCCACCGTCGAGGTCAGCGCGTATTTTCTCGGTCGCGTCCTCGATCTCACCGCGCACCTGAACGAACACCACTACGTCAAACAAGGCCTGCGCTTCTGGTTTCACAACGAGCGCGCCGCCACCCTCGGCGAGTGCAGCGAGACCGGCCCCGGCTACAACGTCCGCCTCCCCGGCTACCAGGTCGACCGCGCCGTGCTCGACGAGGAGGTCCTCGCCCGCGCCGTCGCCGCCGGCGCCTCGCTCCTCCGCCCCGCCAAGGTCCTCGACGTCACGCTCCAATCTGGCGGCCTCCAAACCATCGAGATCGAATCCCCGCCCGCCTCCGATTCCTCGTCCCAAGCTCCCCGCTCCCGGCTCCT
>CBIHRE010000302.1:0-6489 GCA_966212385.1 uncultured Akkermansia sp.
CTGGAAACGGGGGCGATCATGGGAGCAAGGAGCGTGGAGCAGGGAGACGGAGGAGCGCGGAACGGGGCTAGTTGATGACGAGCTCGGCCTGGAGGGCGCCGGCGGACTTGAGGGTCTGGAAGATCGCCATCATCTCGCGGGTGGTGACGCCGAGGGCGTTGAGCGCGGTGGCGAGGCGATCGACGGAGGACGTCTCGGGGACGACGACGAAGCTGCCCTTGCCCTCGTTGACCTTGGCTTCGGTGCTGGGGAGGATGGCGGTGGAGCCGCCGGCGAGGGCGTTGGGTTGCGAGGCGGTGAGGGTCTGCGCGATGGTGATGGTGAGCGAGCCGTGGCTGATCGCGACCTCGGAGAGGCTGACGGGCGCGGTGGCGACGATGGTGCCGGTGCGCTCGTTGATGACGATGCGCGCGGCGGCGTCGGGCGTGACGGAGATGGCGCCGACGTCGGCGAGGAAGCGGACCTCGTGGCCGAGGTATGCGGGCGGCAGCACGAGGTCGACCGAGGCGGCGTCGCGGGCGCGGGCCTCGGCCTCGGGCAACACCTCGTTGATCGCCTCGGCGAGACGGGAGGCGGAGGTGAAATCGGGATCGCGCAGCGTGAAAACGAGGCGGCCGTCGCGCACGAAGGCGGCGGGGATCTCGCGCTCGACGATGGCGCCGTTGCTGATGATGCCGACGGTGGGATGGTTTTTCTGCACGGTGGCGCCGCCGGCCCCGCCCGCGCCGCCGAGGAAGCCGCCGACGGCGATGGGGCCCTGCGCGACGGCGTAGACGCGGCCGTCGGCGCCGAGGAGCGGGCTCTGGAGGAGGACGCCGCCCTGAAGGGACTTCGCGTCGCCGAGGGAGGCGACGGTGACGTCGATGCGCGCGCCGGAGCGGAGGAAGGGGCCGATGTCGGCGGTGAGCATCACCGCGGCGGCGTTCTTGGACTTGATGAGGGTGGGGTCGAGTTTGACGCCGTTGCGCTCGAGGGCGTTGGCGACGGACTGGAGGGTGGCGAGGGCGTTGGAATCGCCGTCGCCGGCGAGGCCGACGACGAGGCCGTAGCCGACGAGCTGGTTGTCCCGATCGCCGTCGACGCGGGCGAGGTCTTTCACCCGCGCCGCTTGAAGCGGCGCGGGTGAACCAACCAATGCCCAACACCCAAAGGCCAATGCGCAGACGACGCCTCGCGGGAGGCTGAAAAGCGCCCGCGGGGCGAAGAAACGGACGAGACGTGTGAGCGATGGGATCATGCCGGGGTCAGGTCGGTGCGTGTTGGCCGTTGGAAAGGGGAAATCGCCGCGAATCAGAACGGGCGGAGCTTTTCGTAGAGGTTGCTCAACCAGCCGCGCTTCTGGGCGTCGGAGAGGGCGCCCTCGGAGACGAACTCGAGGCGGGCCTCGGCGATGTTGCTGGAGAGAACGGTGTTGCCGGTGCCGATGTCGGCGGGGCGCACGAGGCCGTGGAGGACGACGTGCTGGGTTTCGCCGGAGAAGGTGAATTTGCGCGCGCCGGCGATGACGAGGTTGCCGTTGGGCAGGACGTCGGTGACGAGGACGGCGGCGCGGGTGGTGAGCGACTGGGTGTTGCTCACCTGGCCGCCGCCGCTGTGGGAGGACTTGCCGCCGAATTTCACGCCGGGGAGCTTGCCGTTGTGCGTGCCGAGGGCGCTCGCGGCGGCGGGGAAGAGAAACTGCGAGACGGAGGCGTCGACGGAGGAATCGGTGTCGGTGCTCTTGTTCTGGCTGGAGCTGGCGGCGGCGTTTTCCGCGACGACGATGGTGATGATGTCGCCGACGCGGGCGGCGCGGAAATCGGCGGCGACGCCTTGCTCGCGGGAGCCGGCGGCGGTCCAGAGCGAATCCGCGGAAAGGATCGCGGGGGCGAGAAGGAGGAGGGCGAAGAGGCGCATGGCGGAAGCGGATGGACGTGGGTGCATTAGAACCGGATGGAGGCGCGGGACTCGGCCGTTACGGTGGCGACGAACTCTTTTTTGGAGTCGGGATTGCGGACGCGGACGCTGTCGCCGCGGGCGGCGTCGTGGAGGGCCACGGCGCGGAGGGAGACGGTGAGGGCGCCGTCGGTTGCGACGACGTCGACGGGCTGGCCGCGGCGGACGAGCGGGCGGCGGACGACGTCGCGCCAGACGAGGACGCGGCCGGCGGGCACGGCCCGGGCGAAGTCGAATTCGGGGGCGACCGCGGACGAGGTATCGAGGACGAGGGCGTCGCGCTCGCGGAGGGCGTCGACGCGGGCGGACTCGAGCGCGGCGGGCACGAGCGGCGAGCCGATGGTCGCGGGCTGGCGGAGGATCCAGGCGTCGCGTAAAAGTTCGGCGCGAAGCAGGAGGCTGTGTTCGGCGACGCGACCGGAGGCGTCGCGGGCGCGAACGAGGACGACGATTTGCGGGGCGAGGACGGCGGGAGCGTTGACCAGCTCGAGCTCGGCGTCGGCCGACGCGGCGGCGGGGGGACGCTGCCAGGAGAGGCGAAGCTCGCCCGCGGCGTGGTAGCGATCGACGAGAAGCGCGGACAAGGTGGCGAGCCAGGGATGCTCGGAGGCGGGCGCGGCGACGGACGCGGAGGCGGCGGCGGGTGTCGCGGGGAGCGTGGCGTCGGCGGACTGCGCGCGCAACGCGGGCGCGGACGCGAAAGTCGCGGCGAGGGCGAAAAGGACGATGAAGGGGGCGCGGCGCATGGCGGACGGTCTCAGCGCTTCAGCTGGTTGATGTTCTGCAACATCTCGTCGGAGGTCTGGATGGACTTGCTGTTCACCTCGTAGGCGCGCTGGGCGACGATGAGGTTCACCATTTCCTCGACGATGTTGACGTTGGAGGCCTCGACGTAGCCCTGCATGACGCTGGCGAAGCCCTCCTCGCCGGGCTGGCCGGTCTCAGCGGTGCCGCTGGCGCCGGTGGCGGCGTAGAGATTACCGCCGAGGCTTTGCAGGCCGGAGGGATTGGCGAAGCGGGTGAGGTTGAGGCGGAAGCTCTGGCTGCCGGTCGCGGTCTGGTAGGTGACCTCGCCGTTTTCGGCGACGTTGATGGCGACGGTGCCGGCGGGCACGGGCTGGAAGCCGCTGAGGATGGGGAGGCCCTCGGAGGTGACGACCTGGCCGGAGGCGTTGAGCTTGAAGGTGCCGTCGCGGGTGAAGGCGGTGGTGCCGTCGGGGCGCTGCACCTCGAAGAAGCCGTCGCCCTGGAGGGCTAGGTCGAGCTTTTCGCCGGTGTTGGTGAGCTGGCCCTGGGTGAAGACCTTGGAGGTGGAGGCGACGCGCGAGCCGTTGCCGACCTCGATGCCGGTGGGGAGGAGATTGCCGCCGCCGTTCTCCGCGCCGGCGTTGCGGGGCTTCTGGTAGAGGAGGTCCTGGAAGCCGATGGTGCTGCGCTTGAAGCCCGGGGTGTTCACGTTCGCGAGGTTGTTCGCGATGGTGTTCAGGTTGAGCTGCTGGGCTTCCATGCCGGTGGCGGCGGAGTAGAGGGAAAGATTCATTTTAAGCAGGGGGCTGGGAGCGTGGGGCGAGGAGCCGGAGAAAGCCGGGAACGGGGATCAGGAGAGGGAGTCGAGGGTGCGCTCGAGGAGCTTGTCGCGGTTCTGGATGAGGCGCTGGTTGGCCTCGTAGGCGCGGGCGATGCCGACGAGGTCGACCATCTCGCGGAGCGGGGCGACGTTGCTGTTTTCGAGGTAGCCCTGCTGGACGACGGGCTTCTCGACGGGCTTCATGCCGACGCTCTCGTCGGCGAGGAAGAGGCCGCCGGCGAGCGGGACGAGCCGCTGAGGGTTCGCGGGAGCGGCGATGCCGAGCTTGCCGAGGACGGCCTCGCCCTGCCGGACGGTGCCGTCCTCGTTGATCACGGGAGGCTGGCCGCTGTTGGGCAACTCGATGGGCCGGCCGTCGGTGGAGAGAACCGCGAGGCCCTGGCTGTTCACGAGCTGGCGCTCGGAATTGAGGCGAAACTCGCCCGCGCGGGTGTAGGCGAGCGTGTCGTCCGGCATGCGGACGGTGAAGAAGCCGTCGCCGGAGAGGGCGAGGTCGAGCTCGCGCTTGGTCGGGGCGTTCTCGCCGTTCTGATAGACGATGCTGTAACGTGTCTGCGGATACAGCGCGGCCACGCCGTCGCCCTGGCCGGACCGGCCGCCGGCCTCGGGCAGGACTTCACCGCGGGCCTCGGAGGCGACCTGGATGGCGCGACGCTTGAAGCCGGTGACCTGGCTCGAGGTGATGTTCTGGGCCACGGCATCCTGCCAACGCTCGAGGGCGCCGAGAGCGGATGCGCTTTGATAGAGGCCGACATTCATGACGCCTCCTACTTAGCACGGCCGATGCCATGTTTATTTCTAGCAACGGGCGAGCGAGTTACGAAACGCACCGACCGAAAGACCTTTTCAGCCGATTTCGGAGGGCAGTTTTTGCCGGCCCTATCAGAGCCAGGAGCGCCGCATGAAGACGCGCGGGCCCGATGTTCGCATCACGAAAATCGGGCTAAGGCGGAAGCGCTTCCGCACGCGAAAGCCGAGCATCCGGAGGCGGGCGCAGGGACGCGCTCACTCACCTTTGGAGCGGACGAGACGGGCCCGCGACGGGGCTCAGGCGCCGGCGGCGTAGAGGCAGTCGATCTCGACGCGCTCGCCGCAGGCGCAGGTGACGACGATGCGCGCGATGCGATCGCCTTCGCGCACGCACTCCACGACCGGAGCGCGGCCGGCGGGGGCGGAGGCGCACGCCGACGGGACACGCGCCGCGGGGGAAAGGGCCGAGGGCTGTTCGGCGGGGGCGCCGGGCAGCGAGACGCGAGGACGGTCCGAAAGGAACGATTTCATGATTGGGCGGGATGCGCGGGCGCGGACGCAGGCGTGGGCAAGGGAGACGACGCGCTTGAGGAAGGGCGGGCGGGAATCGCCGCGGCGGGCGAGGCGTGCGCGGGCGAGGCGGCGGAGGCGGGCTCGGCCGGGACGGCGGCCGCGGCGCGGCGCTGGCGCGCGGCGGAGCCGAGCCGGAGGCTGAGGGTGACGCGCTGGTTGGCCTCGGAAACCGGATCCATCTTGGGCACGGGGCGGGTGTCGGCGTAGCCCGTGACGCGCTCGACGAGCTCGGGCTCGACGGCGTAGCGGACGAGCGCGCGGCGGGCGGCGTTGGCGCGGTCGGCGGAAAGTTCCCAAGGCGTGTAGTCCGGGCGCCCGAGATCAAGACCCGCGCGGGTGTGGCCCTCGATGACGACGAGGAAGCCGTTGCGCTCGATCATCCAGGCCATGCCTTGGAGAACAAAGTCGCCCCAAGGGGTGAGGCGCGCTTCGCGATCCTCGAAGAATGGGCGACTCGCGCGGTCGTAGAGGACGATGCGCAAACCATCGCTGGTGACCTGGACGTCGATGGGCTTGTCGGCTAGATCCTCGGCGATGTTGAGGAGGCGATAGACGTCCTTGGCGACGGAGTTGAGGAACTGGAGATCGATGGAGCGGGCCGAGGAAGTGTTGCCGGATTTGTCGGGCACGGACGCCTCCGAACCGCTGCGGTTGGCGGGCTTGGACGACTCAAAATCCAGCAAGCCGGCCTTGGCGTCGTAGGGCGAATTGAAGGGATTCTGAAAATACTTCGAGGTGGCGATGAGGATCTCCTTGTCCTGGGCGGAGAGCCACATGACCAGGAAGAAGGCCATCATCGCGGTCATGAAGTCCGCGAAAGCCACTTTCCAAGCGCCGCCTTTGCCAGCCATGTCGGTGAGAGGGTCGAGGGTGGGTTGCGAGGGACGTGCGGCCTACTTGATGGCCTTGAGCATCTCCTCGAGTTCGTCGGCGCCGGGCTGGCAGTCGTGTCGGACGGTGCGCCGCGCGATCTCGATCGCGGTGATCGGCGCCATGCCCTTCGCGAAGCCGGAGATGGCGGTCGCGATGCAGCGCAGGTAGGCGGTCTCGCCGTCGTTGATCGACTGGACGCGGCCGGCGAGCGGGGAGACGATGCCGTAGGCGGCGAAAACGCCGAGCATGGTGCCGGTGAGCGCGGCGGCGACCTTGTGACCGACGGCCTCGGGTCCGTCGGCGATGGCCGACATGGTGTTGATGATGCCGAGCACCGCGGCGACGATGCCGATGGCGGGCAAGGAGTCCGCGATGAGCTGGAGCGCGTGCACCGGGTGGGAGGCCTCCTCCTGCTTGGCGTGCAACTCGGAGCTCAGGAGATGCTCGAGCTGGTCGGGCTTGATCTTGCCGTCGATGATGGGGCGCATGCCGTTCACGAAAAACTCCATGCGCGCATGATTGCCGGTGAAGGAGGGATACTTGGCGAAAATGGAGCTGGAAGACGGATTGGACACGTGTTCCTCGAGGGCGATCAGGCCGTTGCGGCGTCCGACGAGGAAGATCTCGTAGGCGAGCTTGAAGAGGTCGAGGTAGCTCTCGCGCGAATCGCCTTTGCCTCCGACGGCCTGCTTCAGCTTGGCGATGATCTCCTTGAGGACGGGCATCGGAGTCGCGACCACGAGCACGCCTCCGGCCATGCCGAAGATGAC
>CBIHRE010000303.1:0-6484 GCA_966212385.1 uncultured Akkermansia sp.
CCCTCGAACTAGCCGAGGCGAAGCCTTACTCTGTCTTAACCGTCACCGCAACCGTATATACTCGTCCGGATGACACTGCAGCCATTACGGAACTCACGTGGCGCGACGGGGAACGAACATACCGAATTTGGTCCACAGCCGATTTTCGACTTTTACGTCAGCTCAATGATATAACGACCGATACCCACCGTTTCGCATGGTTTCCTTTCATTGATGCCGTCCCGCTGGCGGAAATCCCAGCAGAACGTAGCCCGGCGGGGCTGGGCTTGATCCCCGCGAATGCGCCAATCGATGCCCTGCCAGAATACTATATGGAAGGCACGGAAGCCGACGCCGTAGCCGTTGAGCCGGTGCTAGGCGCCTTTGACTGGCTCCACGCATTTTATCATCTGAATAAAAATTCTTTGGCGGAGGACTTGGTGCGACGAGAAGCAGCCGCCATAGAGCAAGCTCGTATAGCCGCCGAAGAGGCCGCAAAGCCGAAACACGAAAAGGTCTTCTTTTGGAAAATCCAATAACACCTGACACCCCCTTTCCGATGCGCCTCTCGCAACTTCTAATTATTCTCTCGCTAGCCACCGCCGCTTCCAAATCTATCGCCCAGACCGGCCCGGGAGCGGGTGACAGCGACGGCCTGACGTTAAGCATATCTTCTGAATCGCCCACTACTTTTGAGGCCTCTTGGTGGGGCCGAAGTGGCAGGACATACTATTTACTGCACAGCTCTGACCTCATCACTTGGGAGTATTTTCCCACGATTGAGACGGGACAAAACGCAACGATCCGTTATGGATTCAGCAGCGAATCGCCCCGCATTTTTATTCGTCTACGTTACGAGGATGAGGTCTATAACGATCCATTTTCCCTCGATAGCGATGGCGATGGACTAACGAACGAGCAAGAACTTATACTGAAAACAGATCCTTTCAACGCCGATTCAGATGGCGATGGCCTATTAGACAAGTGGGAAATCGATCACGGTTTTGACCCGCGAGACGCCTCCACGGGCTTGGACACCGACGGAGATCATATTCCCGACGTATGGGAGAATATCTATTTTGGCACTCTCGCCCGCGACGGCACCGGTGATTACGACGGAGATACCATCACGGACCGTCAAGAATACATTATGGGGACGGCACCCAATAACGCCGCCCAAATGTCCACTTCAATTGGATTAACGGTCTTAGAGCCATAAACTTTATGAAGAAAAAAACTTCAATAGCCCTTGCTGGACTCCTCTTGGCACTTGCCGCTCATGGCGACGAACCCAGTTCCGTGATTTCAGAGGATTCACAGACCATACCCCAGGCGCTCTCCCTCTTCTCGGAAAACAAATTGTCGGAATGCGAGACACTTTTAAGCCCCGAAGTGCGCAGCGAAGACTGGACTCAGCCTGTAGGCTATTTGTTCCGGGCAAAAAACCTCACAACCTTGGGAATATATGCCAAGGAACAACATAATACCACAGCCGCACAAGCCATCGCGGCCAAGGCGGTGCAATATCTGGACGCGGCTGTTCTTGGAATCGCGTCGGATGATAACGCCAATAAAGTCCTTCAACTTAAACTTCGCGCCACTGTAGAAGGTTCCCTGCTAGGCAACTCGGAGCAGGCCGATCAACTACTGCAACAAGCGGCCGCCCTTGAGCCCGCGCCGCCAGAAGAGCCACCCAGCCCGCCCGAAGAGCAGCCCTAACGGAGGGCTCTCAATAATTTCATTCAGATCCTCCAGCTTCGCTTCAAATGAAGGTTTTCCTACGGTTAGCAATCACGTTTCTCTGTCTCCACGCGACGTTATACTCCGCGAATAAAAACACGCCGGCCTTTGTTCCGGTCAGGTTCCACGGATATGCTGAGGGCACGTATTTGTCGATGTCCACGACAACCACTCCGGAACAATATCGGATGGGGAGTGCTATCGCAAAGTTGAATGGCATAATCACCAAGACCAACACCTACCAAGATGAAGCAACGATGCTATACGGAACCACAAAGTTGGAGCCCTACCGTATATACACAGCAGAAGTCGGCAGCTTGGGATCAAATGTTTTCGGCGGAACCATTGCAGGATTTTTCACTGCCCTCGCCCCGCCTGGCTATTGCGTAGAACTCAACGGCTTCATCCGAAACCGGGTATCATGGACTGAGGCCCTAATTTCGGCCACCCGTATAAAAGTCCGCATCATAGAAATTGGAGGCGATTACTCCGGCGAAATCGCGACATCATCGGAATTGGAATCCGGCAAAATCCGCTGGCAGGTTTCACTCGGTTCGCTATCGGATGGCCGCCCGGCGGGCAACCTCATGTTGGTTGGGCACGGCCGCGACGACGATTGGTCCCTTTACCGTAAAGCGGCGTCCCTATGTTACGAGCAAATAAGCGGAGAAGTCTATGTCCACAGCACCAACGGTAACATTTCTCAAATATATACGCCACAGGCATTTGTTACCGTCACAGAATTAGCCTCCACACTCGAAATAAAATTTTACCATCCCGATCAAATCACAGGCTCATCTTTCCCCAAAACCGTCAGCGGCTCACCATTCTCTACTTATACTATCGCCTCTGCCGGCCCGCCTACCAGCCTCAAAATCACAAAAGAGATCCGGGACACTCAAAGCAAGACTGACCCAGGGATCGCTGCTCCCGCCTGCGAAACGACTCTCATTCGCTCAGGAATTGCCCCCAACTTTACTTGGACGCGGAAGAACTGGCAAAAAGCCAGTGCCTCCACCCAAGCCGAGGAGATACGCACGTGGACCGGCAACAGCACCGAGTATTCAGAAACGCTGGATTTAAATGATAAAGTCGCCAACAAAAACTCGCTTCACGAGGTTAGAACTATGAAACAGTTCCCTTGGGGAGCTGAGTTACCCAAGAGCACAGCATCCGGCATCGAGAACCCAGAAACAACCGATGTCGACTACTACACCAATTCCTCCGACATCGGAAGCTATGGGAGCGTCAGGCTCATAACCAAAGCCGGAGGAGGATGGCAATACTTTGAATACGCCAAGAGCAGCGACCCGGCAAACGTAAGTAATATCATAGGTGTGTATGGCCCGTTCACCACGAACCCAACCAAGCCGGCGACCGGCGAAGTGCCATCAAAACTCACCGGAGTTTACACAAAATACACATACAGCGAAGACCCGTTCAAAATGAAACGCCGGCTAGCGTCGGCCGAGACATGGATCAACAACATCCAAGTCTCCAAAATGAGCAATAGCTACGATCCCGTTTCCCTTTACCCCAAAAGCGGAGTCACCAAGGACGGGGTTCGGATTACGCGAAAAAAGTCCACCGACAACGGAACAGTTCAGCTGGTGTCCACGGATGTATATTATCGCGAAAATGTAGAAGACTACTTCTACAGAAACCAAATTCATTCCACCACTGCCCCCGATGGCACCAGACAATCCTTCGTGAGGCAGCGCGGAACACTGGATGCAGCACATCAATGGGGCAATCCCGCGACATCCTCGGCATATACCTTTACCGTTTCAGCCCCGACCACAAAACCAATCATAGCGGGATCAAGAACTTGCGTAATAAGAGGCTTGTCGGCGGACCCCGGAAGCACGCTCCCTTCAACCAAGTTAACAAGTCAATACGGCTATACCATCACGACCACTTGGGTCACCCATGGTCGCTCCACAATGGATGTAACAATCCGCGATTACATGGGGCGACTATTGGAAACCGAGACATATGTCTGGAACCAACCCGGCACCGGTAGTGGATCGTGGGACACGGCGCCCATCGCCTGGAAGGAGTATTATTATGATCGAGCGAGCAACTTAATCAAAACCGTAGACAATATCGGCAATATCTACGAAGCAGGTTACGCTGGTGGCCTCAAAACTTGGGACCGCGCCCCCGACGGCACTTACCAAGAATATGCCTACGACGATTCCAACCGTTTATGGAAGATAACAACGCAAGCCAAAGGGAGTGTTGCTTCGCGTGTCACCGAATATCAATACGACGCTGCCGGACGCACGCAAGAAACCAAATATTATGCAGCAGCTTCGCCAAGTGATGAAGCCGTGACCAGCACAACGGTTTATGACGAAGCAGGTCGCATAAAATCCTCGACTAAAGACGGAATTGACGCCGGATCTTATACCTACGATCCCATCAACAATACCGTCACCCAAACGCTGCCGAGCAACGGAACCAAGATTACGAAGCTTTATCCTGACGGGCAGGTGGAGAGCGTTACAGGAACGGGCACCCTTGCCTCGTTTAACTCCTATGGGGTCGAAAATAACGGCCGTTTATGGACCTTGGTATCTATCGGCTCAGCAAACTCGGTCCGTTATACCAAATCGTGGAAAGATTGGGTTGGTCGTGAGATACGAAAGGAATCCCCCGGTTTCGCCGACCAACCAACCATCGTGGAAACACAGAGCTACAACGCGACGACGGGCTTGCTTACATCGAAATTCAAAGGCGTCAAAGGCGCGACCGCAGGAAGCCCCGACAGGCGCACCGTCGCCGACACCCTATACCAATATGACGCGTTCGGTGCGTTGGTGCGTTCCGGCTTAGACGTAAATTCAAATGGAAGCTTGGACCTTGCCGGTCCGGACACCGCCTCAGGCTCTACCACATCTCACTTTAAAGATTCAACGGGCGCGTGGTGGCTACAGACCAAAAAAACGGCGTATCTCACAACGGGTGCTGCCGCTGAAACTGTAACGGAAATAACCCGCACCCGGCTAACCGCCTTCCCCGGCAACCTACGTAGCGAGGTAAAAACTTATGGGCCGGAAACCAACTTCTCGAATTTAAGCAGCTTGGACGACGTAGACTCTAAGCGTGAATGGATAGAAATCTCCCGCGACGAAGGAAAGGTCCTGCATTATATAAAGCAGTCGCAAGTTGCGCTCAACGCATGTGACACCAGCTACAACGGGCTTGTCACCAAGAGCGAAGGAGCTGATGGTCTTACGATTATCAAACGCTATGACGGGCTCTGGCGTCTTGCTGGCACTACCGACCCCCGCACTGGTGAGAGCACGCAAACCTACAAGGTTGGCACAAATCTAGTGGAGCACCAGTATGACGCCCGAGGTCAAGCAACCGGACGCGTCGCGAGTTTCGAATATGACTCCATGGGCCGGATCACTTGCCAAGTTGACGCAAACGGTCGCAAAACGAGGACCTCCTACACGGCACGTGGAGAGGTCTGGCGACTCTGGGGAGACGCCACGATTCCTCGTCAAACGGAATACGATGCTTACGGGATGCGGAAAACCCTGACTACCTACCGTTCCTCCGATGACGATGCCATTTGGAAAGCAGAAACTTGGCCATCTGAACCGCCAGCCGGAGATGTCACAACTTGGGACTATGATCAGGCCTCAGGCCTCCTCTTGAAGCAAACCGATCCGAAGGACCGATTCGTCGCATATACTTATGACGAGCGAGGCCAGCTTTTCGAACGTAAATGGGCGCGAACCGTTAATACCAACCAAGGACTCGCTCAACTCACCACTACCTATGACTATAAGCGCAAGCCTATCGGCTCGCCCACGGTAGAATATTACGACGGCGGGAGCTCGCCTTCGAAGGTCACCTACAATGATGGCATTACCCACAGTATTATTTACGGCCCTGTAGATCGTTCAGGAAACCCGTCAAATGTCGAAGACGACACGGGGCTGCGCACCCTCAATTACGACAGCACCAAACCCTGGAGGGGATTGGAAAGCATCGATTTGCCGTCGGGATTTTACGGGCAAAGAAATTTCAGCCGGGTGCGGGAGACCGTCACCAACACATCTGCCGGAACCTATGGCGAACATACGCTAGCTACCGTGAAAGGTCGCGTCGCTGGCTTCTCCCTCTCCGTTCCGGGCGGAGCGGGTGTCGACCTCAAGCAACAGGCACGTTTCTCCAACAAGGGTCGTTTCGCGGGCGTGGATCTGCCGCTTGTTACGCGCAGCTTCACCTACGGCTACAAGACGGATTCAAACCTATTGAGCGGCTATAGCGTTACTGATCGCGTTTTCGCGGTTTCCTACGGCTATGAACCTCAACGGGATTTAATGAGCCAAGTCTCCAATCGCTGGGGCGTCCTCCGCATCGTCTCCCAATACGACTATACTTATGATGGAGCAGAGCGCCGCGATACCCTCACCGCCTCCGGGGAGGTCACACAGCAAGAGCATGGCGCGAGCCTCTTCACTGATTTCGCCTACGATGGGCGCGGCCAATTGATTGAAGCAAAAGTCGGGCGCGGCGGCGATCTGCTTCGCCCTCTACCTGGCCGGCAGTTCGGTTTTAGCTATGACACGGTTGGGAATCGCTTGTCCTCGACGAGGACCACGCTAGCAGATGCCGACTCCTACAGACCGAATGAACTCAACCAGATTGAGCGACGCACTCATCGCTTCCTCTCGGTTGCAGGCTTGGCGACCAATCTGGCTCGTGTGGCCGTGCATGATCAACTCGCCGTCCGCTCTGGCAATTA
>CBIHRE010000304.1:0-6435 GCA_966212385.1 uncultured Akkermansia sp.
GAGCAGGGTGACCTCGTGGCCGGCGGCGGCGAGGAACTCCGCGATGGCGACGCCGGTCGCGCCGCTGCTGACGTTGGAGATGAAGCGGACGGCGTCGATGGGCTCGCGGGTGGCGCCGGCGGTGACGAGGACTTTCATTTTGCGGGACGGACGAAAAAGGAGGGGCGGACGGCGTGGAAAAATTTGGGCTCAGGCGAGCGGGCGCGTCTCGAGATTTTTCGGGCCGAGCTGGGCCAGCACGTGGAGCACGAGGTCCTCGGGCTCGAGGAGGCGGCCGGCGCCTTGCTCGCCGCAGGCCTGGTTGCCTTCGCCGGTGGGGAGCACGCGGACGCCCATGGCGGCAAGTTTGCCCAGGTTGGCCTGCGTGGCGGGATGGGCGAGCATCGCGTGGTTCATGGCGGGCGCGATCCACCAAGGTTTTTTCTTCAGCTCCCAGGCCAGGAAAAGGGACCCGAGCAGATCGTCGGCGAGGCCGTTGGCGAAGCGCGCGACCGTGTTGGCGGTGGCGGGGCAGACGAGGGCGAGGTCGGCCCAGCGCGCGAGGTCGATGTGCTCCATCGCGCGGCCCGGTTCCCAGAGGTCGCAGAAAGGGGCGCGTCCGGTGAGGCCCTCGAGAGTTGCGGGGCCGATGAACTTCAGGGCGGAGGGGGTGACGACGGTTTGGATTTCCACGCCGGCCTGGGCGAGGCGCGAGATCGCGTGGCAGGCCTTGTAGCAGGCGATGGAGCCGGTGAGCGCGAAGAGAAGTCGGGGCATGGCGGCGTGGGTGGCTGGAACGGCGAGCCGGTGATGGATCGTGGATCAGTTTTCGACGCCGTAGCTTTCCTTGGCGGCGGGGAAAACGCGTTCCGAGACCGCCGCGTGATAGGCGGCGAGGCCGGCGCGAGCGGCGTCGCCCAGCGCGGCGAAGGGACGCACGAAACGGGGTTGATGGCCGGGCGAAAGCCCCAGCAGGTCCGCCATGACGAGGACCTGGCCGTCGCAGCCGGAGCCGGCGCCGATGCCGATGGTGGGGATGCCGATCGCGGCGCTGATTTCGCGGGCCAGGGGCGCGGGCACGCATTCGAGGACGATGCCGAAGGCGCCGCAGGCTTCGAGCGCGCGCGCCTGACGCAGGAGCTCGGCGGCGGCCGCCGGCTCGCGGCCTTGGACCTTGTAGCCTCCGAAGGCGTTGACCGATTGCGGCGTGAGGCCGAGGTGGCCCATCACGGGCACGCCGGACTGGACGAGGTGGGCGACGAGGTCGGCGTGTCCGTCCACGCCTTCTATTTTGACCGCGTGCGCGCCGGCTCGCAGCAAGAGCGCGGCGGTCTCGATGCCCGAGGCGAGGCCCTTGCGCGCCGCCAGGAAAGGAAAGTCGCCCACGAGAAACTTGCGTGTCTCGAAAGGGCCGAGACCGCGGGCGACGGCGGCCACGTGCCGCGCCACGATCTCGGGGGTGGCGGAGAATGTCGTGGGCTCCCCGTCTATGACGCTGGTGAGCGAATCTCCGACGAGCACGCAGTCCACGGGGGACTCGGCGAGCAGGCGCGCCTCCCAGTGCGTGTGGGCCGCGACCATGCTGATCGGGGCCTGCCCTTTGCGCGCGCGAAACTCGAGGACGGACTTCATGCAAAAGGCCACAGATACGCGTCGCGCGGCGCCGACGCCAACCCGCATTTTCACCGGCTTTGGACGCGTGCGCTCCGGCGGGCGTCTCGACTTCAAGCGGGAAAGCTCCCATCTTCGCCATCCGCGCCATGCTGCTAATTTTCGCCGCCGCCTCCACCAAGCCCAGCGTCTGGGAAAAAGTTCAAGCGATCCCGATGTCCACGTGGATCAGCCTGCTCGTCGCATTGATCGTGATCTTTCTCGTCGTTCGCGTGTGGAAGTCTTTGAAGGAGTTCAACGAGTTCGCTCCATGGATAGCGCTGATCATGGTGGGCGGCTCGGTGGTGTTGTATTGGACTTACGAGCGCACGGAGCCCAAAGTGCTATCGCCGATCTTCGACGTATTGGCCCGCTATCTGCCTTCGCGGATACAATACAAAGACGCACCCGTGACGCGGTGAGCGGTCGCGGGCGGCGGGGCAGGGCGCTGCTGTGCGGCGCGTTGGCGGGAGCTTGTGACCGCTACTCGCGAAGCGGAGCCGCGCGCTGGTCTTTGCGCGGACGCACGGTGAGCACCAAGCGGCGCTGCAAGACGGCGGCCATGAATGCCGGCGCGAAAAGCAGGAGACTAGCGGTGGCGACGGCCAAGGCGGGTAGACGGAACAAGAGTCCGAGCGCGGCGGTGGCCGCGGCCGCCAGCGTGAAGCCCGAACCCAAGCTGCGGAGGCCGAGTGCGGCGACCAAGCCAAGGGGGAGCGCGAGCAAGGCCACCATCGGGGGGATAAAGGCCAAGGTTAATCCGATGGCATAGGCGACGGGAGCCACCAGATCATCCTCTTCCGCGGAGTGAAACACTTGCTGGAGGCCGAGTCCGGCAAGCGCGGCGATCGCGGTCGTTACCAAGGTCAGCAGCGTGGAGCTCGCAGCAGGGTCGATAAGAGTAAAGGCATGGCGGACAAGGTGAAGACCGCTCCATGCACGTAACAAGTCCACCAAATTTACCCAGTGCAGCCAACCAAAGCGGTGCCGACTCCGTTCGGTTAACTCAGGGAGTGAAGCGACCTTGAGCTGACGCCGGCTTAATAGACCGGCCGGGATGACAAGCAGGCATACCCCGAAGATATAGTATAAGTAATGCATTTTAAGCAGGATCCGTTTCGGGGTAGGTCATGCGCATTTATAAGAAACACGGGGGCGTCTAAGAAGCTGCGCATGGCAACAAGCTGCAAGCAGTTGGCGGGCCATGTCACGACCACATCCATAGGGACCTTTACTTATAGGTATTATAGGGCCTAGCCTGTTTTGGTTTATTCGCGGGCAATCCAAGACCCACCATCCTTGTGCCGCAGGACGTGCGGCACGCAGCTGCCGTAAAACAGTCCCTTTGATGCCGGCGTCAGGCGCGCCGGCCCATGGCGGCGTTCGCGGCTTGGCTCATGGCGGCCACGGGGACGGTTTCGCCCGTCCAGATTTCCAAAGCGCGGGCTCCTTGATGCACGAGCATCGAGAGGCCGTTGGCAGCCGCGATTCCGCGCTTGCGGGCGGCGGCGAGGAGAGCGGTCTCCGCCGGATTGTAGATCATGTCGTAGACGGCCCGGGGAGACGGGATGGCGTCGAGGTCGATAGGTAGCGGATCTTCGGCCTTTAGGCCGGCGCTGGTGGCGTTGACGACAAGAGCATTCGTCGGCAGCCCGGCGGGGGGGCGGGTCGGGTCGAAGCCATGGACGGGTATTTCGCCGGCGATCGGCGCCAGCAGAGCGAGCAGCGCGTCGAGGTTTTCGCGGGTGCGATTGGCGATCCAGAGGGAAGAGACGCGACGTTGCAGGCATTCGACCGCTGCGCCGCGCGCGGCACCTCCCGCGCCGAGCAGGATGACGGACGCGCTCGAGAGCGGGATGCCCAAATTTTCGAGAAGGCCCGCAGCGAGCCCATGACCGTCGGTGTTAAAACCCTCCCAGCCATCGGTGCGCCAACGGAGCGTGTTGACCGCGCCGGCGGGACGCGCGGCGGGATCGATCGAGACCACGCGGGGAGAGGCGAGGGCGAGGACCTTATGCGGGACGGTGAGATTTACGCCGCGAAAATTCTTCGCGTGCAGGAGCTCCAGCGCGCGTGGCAGCTCCTCGGGCGGCACGTCGAAACGAAAATAGCGCCAATCGGCGAAGCGAACTTCGCCGCGCGCCAGTTCGGCCAGAGCGGCGTTGTGCATGGCGGGGCTGATCGAGTGCTTGATCGGATGCCCGAGCACCGCAAGCGAGGTGCCGGGGCGGGACCAGGTTTCAAGATCGGCGAGCGTGTAGGTGCGGGCGGCGTCGTCCATGCGAGCCCGGCATGGCGACAAGAAGCCCGCGAAAGCGCAAACGCTCTCTGCGGGCTCGCCAAGCCCTGCCTGCGCGCGGCTTCCGCGAGGACCGCGCGCGGCCGGCAGGCCGCGTTCAAACGGTGTTACGTTCGTAACTGGCGTCGAATTCGCCCAGGAAACTCTCGAACATGCGGGCGCGGTGGTGATTGCCGGTCGCCGCGTAGTGGGCGACGAGATTGCGGCAGCAGCGGGCGAGCACCTCACGAACCGGCGTGGGCGCCAGGTCGGCCGGCGCGGGGTCAAAGCCGCGGGCGCGCAGATAAAGCATCAGCTCGCCCTGGGTGCGGAAGGCGCCGCGTTCGAAGGCGTCGATGAAGAAGGGCGTGCCCTCGGTGAAACAGCCGACGAGGAAGTGTCCCGGCAGGCCGACCGGGTCGAGCTCCACGCCGATACGCTGCGCGACAAGAAGATAGACCATCGCGAGCGAGATCGGCAGCCCGGTCCGGCGCTCCAGCACGGCGGGCAGGAAGCTGTTTAGGGGGTCCTCGTAGTTCTCCGTGTTGCCGTGAAAGCCGGCCTCGTGGAAGAGCACGCGGTTGATGACGCGGCAGCGCTCGCGGACCGTCGCCGGTTCGGCGATCAACTCGCGGCAACGGGCGGCGAGCCGGTCCAGTTCGCTCGCCACCAGGCCCGCGTCCACCTCGGGCAGCGCCGTGCGGGCGAGGAGGAGCGCTCCCGTTTCCAACTCGTAGTGGAGCGACTGGATGAAGCCCCGAAACTCGGCCACCGGATCCGTGAAGCGCAGCTCGGCGAGCACGCGCCGGGCGTGCCAGGCAAGCACGCGATCGGTGCCGCCGGAAAGGGAGAGCAGGAACTCGCGCGAGGCCTCGGGCCGGGCGCCGAAGAAGCTGACAAGCCCGGCGCGCACGGTCGGGCTGTTATCGTCGAGCAGGGCGGAGAAAGCCTCGCGTTCCCTGTGACTGAAGATCGGGTTTTTCACGGTGGTCCCAACATGAAATCCCCCGAGGCCCGTGCAATGGATAAACGTTTGCGAGAGGGTCGGAATGCTGCGTAGGGAATACGTGGGAACCCTCTGTCTCGCAACAGGGTCCGCGCCGAATTCTCCTTAGGGATTCACTCCTTAGGGAGCCGCCGGAGGCACCCTATTTCCACTCAGCGGGCGCCGTAAAGCGCGGTGCCGATGCGCACGCAGGTGGACCCTGCGGCGACGGCGATTTCGAGGTCGGCGCTCATGCCCATGGAGAGCTCCGGCAGGGGCTTCCCGAAGCGCGCGGCGAGCGAATCGCGAAGTTCTCGGAGCGCGGCGAAGGTGCGGCGCGCATGCTCGGTCGTCTCGGCTTCTGTCGAGCCCAGCGGGGCGATGGTCATCAATCCCTCCACGCGCAGGTGGGGCGCGACCAGCGCCGTCTCGAGGAGCCGGGGCGCGTCCTCGAGCTCGCAGCCGAATTTCGCGGGATCGCGGCCGGCGTTGACCTGGATGAGCACGGACAGCGGCCGCCCGAGCTCCCCGGCCGCGCGATCGAGCTGGCGGACGAGTTTTTCCGTATCTACGCTTTGAATACGATCGAAAGTCTCGGCGGCGAGGCGCGCCTTGTTGCTTTGCAGATGGCCGATCAGCTCCCAGCGCGGCGCGACGGCTCCGGGGCCGGTCGCGAGGAGGAGTTTCGCGGTTTCCGGGCGTTTGGCGGCCGCTTCCTGGACCCGATTCTCGCCCACCGCCGCCAGGCCCGAGCGGGCGGCGAACGCGGCCGCGTCCGCGGGGTGGGTCTTGGTCACCGGCAACAATTTGACGGCGTCGCGCGCGCGGCCGGCCGCGACGCACGCGGCCGCGATCCGGGCGTTTACTTCGGCCAATCGGCCAAGTAATGCGTCATAAGTGACCATGATATGAGAGGTTTTCTCGGTTGCCCGGGGATTAGATGGATTTATGCCTTGGGAAACCCTCGCGCAATCGCTCCCCATGCAAATCGACAATTTCAAAATCTTCGCCGATCTAGTCGAGACCAAGAGTTTTTCAAAGGCCGCCAAGATCAACGGCATCACCCAGTCCGCCGTGAGCCAGCAGGCCCGCGCGATGGAGAAGCACTTTAAAGCGCTTCTTATCGACCGCAGCCAAAAACAGTTCCAGCTCACGCGCGAAGGCTACCAGGTTTACGAGTCCGCGAAGGAGATTCTTCACACCTACGACAAGCTCGATTCCGACCTCCAGGAATTGAAGAAGGTCATCAGCGGCACCATCCGCATCTCGACCATCTACTCGATCGGCCTCCACGAGCTGCCTCCCTACATCAAGAAGTTCCTCCACGACTACCCTTCGGTGAACGTGCGCGTGGAGTATCGGCGCTCGAACCTCGTCTACGAGGACATCCTTCACAACTCGGTGGACTTCGGCCTGGTCGCTTTCCCGATCAAGCAGCGCCAGATCGAGATCATCCCTTTCCGCAACGACCGCCTCGTCCTCATCACCCCGCCGAGCCATCCTTTGGCGAAAAAGAGCGAGGTCGCGGTCGCGGAGCTCGACG
>CBIHRE010000305.1:0-6426 GCA_966212385.1 uncultured Akkermansia sp.
AACTCGCAACGCATCTGGGGCGACGGCTTCGACCTCCCGTGGAAGGCCGACTACAAGTCGAACATCAACTACCAGATGAACTACTGGCCCGCCGGCCCGGCGAACCTCTCCGAGATGTTCCTCCCCGCCGCGCGTCTGAACCTCAGCGTCATCGAGCCCGGCCGAAAAACCGCCAAGGCCTACTTCAACGCCCCCGGCTGGATGCTCGCCGTGCAGACCAACGCGTGGGGCTACACCTCCCCCGGTTCCGGCCTCCCTTGGGGCACCTTCTTCGTCGGCGGCGCCTGGTATTGCCGCATGTGGTGGGACCACTACGCCTTCACCCGCGACCGCGAGTTCCTGAAGTCGGTTTACCCGGCAATGAAGGAATCCGTCCAAGCCCACCTCGCCATGCTCACGCCGGACGCGCAGGGCCGTCTCGTCACCGCGCCCTCGACCTCGCCGGAGAATAGATTCCGCACCGAAGACGGCAAAATCAGCCAAGTCGACGCCGGTGCCGCGATGGAGCGCCAGATCATCCACGATCTTTTCACCAACTACCTCCTCGCCGCCCGCACCCTCGGCGTGGACGAGGCCTTCCGGAAAACCGTCGCCGAGGCCCGCGCCAAGATCCGCCCGCCCGAGATCGGCAAGGCCGGCCAGCTCATGGAATGGAGCGGCGACTGGGACCTGAACGCCCCCGAGCCGCACCACCGTCACACGTCGCACCTGTTCGCGCTCTTCCCCGGCACCCAGATCTCGCCGCTCACCACGCCTGAGCTCGCGCAGGCCGCCAAGAAAACCTTGGAACTCCGCGGCGACGACGGCACCGGCTGGAGCCTCGCCTGGAAACTCAACTTCTGGGCCCGCCTCCGCGACGGCGACCACGCCCTGAAACTCCTGCGCAACCAGCTCCGCTACGTCACGACCAGCAAGACGGAGATGAGCAACGGCGGCGGCACCTACCCGAATCTCTTCGACGCGCATCCGCCCTTCCAGATCGACGGAAACTTCGGCGCCGTATCCGGCATTTGCGAGCTTCTCCTCCAGAGCCAGGTCTTCTACTACGACAACGACAAGGCCTCCGAGGAGCGCTACGTCCTCGACCTGCTCCCTGCGCTTCCCTCCGCGTGGAAGACCGGCTCCGTTACCGGCCTGCGCGCCCGCGGCGGTTACGAGGTCGATCTCGCCTGGCGCGACGGCAAACTCGAGCAGGCGACCATCCGCTCCAAAGGCGGCGTGAATCCCCGCGTCCGCCTCGGCGACAAGGTCGTCGATTGTCCGCTCGGCGCCAACGGCACCGTGCGCTTCGACGCAAACCTCCAACCCCTCGCCGCCCGCAAATTGAACCGCCCCGGCTCGACTCGATGAACCCCCGCCGCCTCCTCGCCTCCGTCCTTTTCGGTCACCTCGCTCTCCTAACGGCCGCCCGCGCAGCCGAGCCCGCGTCTCCCGCCCGGGCCGAGCTTCCGCCCGAAGAGTTCGGCCACGCGCTGATTCCCGACCTGCTCGCCGATCCCAGCATCGTCGAGTTCGACGGCGTATTCTACTGCTACGCGACCACCGACGGAGAAGGCAAACACCTCTCCACCTCAGGTCTCCCGGTCGTCTGGAAATCGACCGATTTCCTGAACTGGAGCTTCGATGGCTCGATCTTCCCGCCGGGCTTCAAGGCCAAATATTGGGCGCCGAGCAGCGCGATCTTTCGCGACGGCACCTATTACCTCTACCCCACGCTCGACGGGAAGCTCACCGTCGTGACCGCGAAGTCTCCCACCGGCCCCTTCCTCCACCCCGAGACAAACGCCCCCGGCTGGAAGCCGATCACGCCCAAGGTCGCCGGAAGTATCGACGCGGAGGTCCTCATCGACGACGACGGCCAAGGCTACATGGTCTGGCAGAAGCGCGGCTTCGGCAAAATGCGCCACGACCTGCTCGATCTCGAAGACGCCGGCCAGATCGTCATGCCCGCCAAACAAAAGGGCTACGCCGAGGGGCAGTATCTTTTTAAGCGCAAGGGCATCTACTACTTCCTCTACACCCAAGGCGGAGACGAAAAATACCAATACGCCTACATGATGAGCCGCGAAGGCATCAACGGCCCCTGGATCGCCCCCGAGAACGACATCATCGCCACCACCGATCACGCGAAAAAAATTTTCGGCCCCGGCCACGGCTGCTTCTTCAATCCGAACGGCTCCGAGCAGTGGTATTTCGTCTATCTCGAATACGGACGTAGCAGCACGAACCGCCAGATCTACGCCGACAAGATGAACTTCAATCCCGACGGCACCATCCAGCCCGTCACGCTCACGAAGGAGGGCGTCGGCGCCATCCGTCCGACCTCCCGCCCTCTGCCGAATCGCGCGCTCGAAGCCGTCGTCACCGCCTCGTCCGTTCGCCCCGAGTTCAAGGTCCCCGTGAAGAAGGACCCCGCGTTCAGCCGCACGGAATTCTACGCGCCGGGATATGCGACCGACGGCAGCAACGGCAGCCGCTGGATGGCCGCCCCCGACGACAAGACGCCCGGGCTCCAGGTCGATCTCGGCGTCGCGCGCGACATCGTCGGCACCGAGGCCTACTTCGTGCAGCCCACGCACGGCCATGCCTACAAGATCGAGACCTCGCTCGACGGAAAAAATTGGCAGCCCTACGCCGAACATCCCGAGCTCCGCATCCAGTCGCCGCATCAGGACAAGAAATCCGTCCGCGCCCGCCATCTCCGCGTGACCGTCCTTCAAGGCACCCCGGGCCTCTGGGAGTTCCGTGTGTATTCAAAGACCGACGACATCCGCCCCCGTCGTTCCGGCTCCGCCCGCGCTCGCTGATATTCGTCGCCCCATGTCTCCTCGTCTCCGCTCTCTTCTCGTCGCCGGCCTGACGGCCTCGGCAGCCTGTTGCCCTGTATTGGCCGCCACCACGACGCATCCCTTTGGCCGTCCCCTCATCCCCGATCTGGTGGCCGACGCCAGTATCATCGAGGAAGATGGCGTTTTCTACTGCTACGCCACGACCGACGGTTGGGGAAAACACCTCTCGACCTCCGGCACGCCCGTCGTGTGGAAATCGCGCGACTTCGTGAACTGGAACTTCGAAGGCTCGATCTACCCCGACAACTTCGACGCCAAATACTGGGCCCCCGGCGCTCCGGTAAAACACGACGGTCGATATTACCTTTTTCCGACGCTCGACGGTTTGATCACCGCCACGGTGTCCGACAAGCTCACCGGCCCGTTTCGCACGCTCGACGGCAAGGACATCTTTCCTGGCTCGGGTTGGAGCCCGTTTCCTATCGAACAAAAGTCGTCCATCGATGCGGAAATCTTCCGCGACGACGACGGCACGGCCTACTTGTATTATTCCCGTCGTCGTGTGGTGAAACTCAAACCGGACCTCTCCGGCCCCGACGGACGGGTGATCGGAATCAACACCGGCGAAGGCAATTACTCCGAAGGTCCCTGGGTCTTCAAACGCAAGGGCGTCTACTACTACCTCTACACCCTTGGGGGCGGTGAGAACTACTCCTACGCCTACGTGACGAGCCGCCAATCGCCGACCGGCCCGTGGACCATCCCCGCGGACAAACTCATCGCGCAAACCGACGCCTCCGTCGGCATCTACGGTCCCGGCCACGGCTGCTTTCTCAACCCGACCGGCACCGACGACTGGTATTTCATCCACCTCGAGTTCGGACGCGGCAGCACTAATCGCCAGATCTTCGCCCAGAAAATGTCCTTCAACGAGGACGGCACGATCAAGCCGATCACCCTGACCAACCAAGGCGTCGGCGCGCTTCGCAAGGTCCCCGCGCGCACTCCGAATCTTGCCCTCGAGGGCGTCGCCACGGCGTCCTCCGTCCGTCCCGATCTAAAGATCAGGTTCACGCCGCCGTCGCCCGGTCGCGTCGAGACCTTCGCTCCCGACCTCGCGGCAGACGATTCCAACGGCAGCCGCTGGATGGCCGCTCCCGGCGACGCCATGCCTTGGTGGCAGCTCGATCTCGGCGAGGCGCGCGACATCCTCGGCACCGAGGCGTATTTCGTGAAGCCCGCCGCCGGCCACGCCTACAAGCTTGAGTCGTCCCTCGACGGAAAAACCTGGGCCCCCTACGGCGGCCACGCCGACGTGGCGCTGCGTTCCCCCCATGTGGATCTCAAAAAAACGCGCGCGCGCTACCTGCGTGTCACGATCCTCGCCGGCGAACCCGGGCTCTGGGAATTCCGCGTGTATCGGGATCAGGAATCCCAAAAACGTCCCTCGGGCGGCTCCCCTGCGCGCCGCTGAGCGCGCTGCATCTCTTCATCGCCTCTCAGTTCACCGACACCCGTTGATCCCATGATATTAAACCGCTCACGCTTTTTCGCCCTCTTGGCCTCGCTGGTCCTTGTCGCGGTCGACGTCATCGCCGGCCAGCCCGCCGGTTATCTTTTGGTCACTTATCGCGGGGAGAAAAGCCCTGAAGAAGAACAAATCCACTTCGCGCTCAGCCGGGACGGCCGCGAGTGGACCGCGTTAAACGCCGGCGCCCCCGTGCTCGTGAGCGGGGTGGGGGAGGGCGGCGTGCGCGATCCCTTCCTGCTACGCTCCCCCGACGGCTCGAAGTTCTACCTCCTGGCCACCGATCTCGCCATTCATCGCAATCGCGATTGGAAGCGGGCCATGCGCGGCGGCAGTCATTCCATCGTGATCTGGGAGTCCACGGATTTGGTGAACTGGTCCGCCCCTCGTCTGGCCCCGGTCGCCCACGAATTGTCCGGCTGCGTATGGGCGCCCGAGGCCATCTACGATCCGGAGAAGAAGGCCTATCTTGTCTATTGGGCATCCACCGTCTCGACCGATGGATTTTCCAAACACAGCATCTGGGCGACCTACACCCGCGATTTCGTGACCTTTGATCGCCCCGTTCCTTTCGTCGACAAGGTCGGAAATTTCGGCGACCCCTCGATCATCGGCACCGGTCAGGCTTACTACCGCTTCGTCAGGAACAACGAGGCCAAGTCCCTCCTCGTGGAAACAGCGCCGCGACTCGCTGGTCCGTGGCGCGAAATCAACGGCTTCTCGCTCGGCTCGGAGGCCGGGCTGGATGCTCCTATTTGCTATCCGCTGTCCACCTCGGCCGACGGCGCGCCCACCTCCTGGGCGTTGCTGCTGTCCGATTCTCGCAAGGGCTATCGCGCCTACGTGGCCGGAAATCTCGCCGAGGGCGTGTTTTTCCCGATCGAAGGCGTCCGCTTCCCCTACCGATTTCAGCAGGGCTCCGTCCTCCCGCTGCGTGCAGAGGAATATGAGCGTCTCCAAGCCGCCTATTCGCGCTGAGACGCGTGTTGGTTTCGTCTGTTTTCAGTCGGTCGGAATCCGTTCGATAACTCCTCAAAATATACCCCTTCGTGCACCCCAAGCCTAGCCACCGAAAAAACAAGGGCGCCCCGGTTCGGCTCCTCGCCCTCCTTCTTGCGACCGCCAGCCTCTTCTCCGCCTCCGCGTTCGCCACCGAACAGCGCGTGAAGTCGCCCGACGGAAAGCTCGCGCTCGTCGTCTCCGACGACGCCGGCCTCCGTTACCGCGTCGAGTTCGAGGGCAAGCCCCTGCTTTCAGATTCCGTCTTGGGCCTCGCCTTCGCGGATGGAACCAGCCTCGGCCCCGCCGCCAAGATCGAGACCGCCAAGAAAGCGGCGCGCAAAAGCACGTGGATCGATCCGCTCGGACAACGGCGTGTCGTGCCTGATCGTTTTCGCGAGCTTCGCATCAAGCTACGCGAGTCTTCCTCGTCCGCCTCGCCCGCTCGATCCTTCGCCCTCATCGCGCGGGCCTACGACGAAGGCGTCGCCTTTCGCTACGATCTGCCCGAGGCCTCGGGGCTTGGCGAGTTCACCCTTCAACGCGAGCTGACCGAATTCCGCTTCCCCGCCGACCACCGTGCCTGGGCGGGCGACGAGTCGGCCTGCGCCGAAAACACCTATCGCGAAAACAAGCTCTCCGCCATCCCCCGGGAAGCCCCCGACAAGCGCCGCGCCGGCCAACCTTTCCGCTCCGTTCTTCCGCTGCTTGTCGAGACCCCCTCCGCCTACGTAGCCGTGGCCGAGTCCGACCTCCTCGACTGGGCCGGCCTCTTCGTCACCGGCACCGGCGAGTCCGCCGTGCGCGCCGAGCTTGCTCCGCGCGAGGACAAACGCGGCGCCGTCGTCGGCCGCGTCCCGATGCTCAGCCCTTGGCGCGTGCTCATGGTTGGCCGCAGCGCCGGCGATCTCGTCACCAACGATCTCGTTGCCACCCTCGCCACCCCCTCCCGCGTCGCCGATATTTCCTGGATCAAACCCGGCATCAGCGCTTGGGACGCGTGGTGGACCGGCGTCAATCCCTCCCAGCCCAAATTCACCGGCCTTCAGGCTCGTGGCGACAATCGCTCGCACCGCGAATACATCGATTTCGCCTCCGAGATGGGTTGGC
>CBIHRE010000306.1:0-6405 GCA_966212385.1 uncultured Akkermansia sp.
CCTCCACCGCATCACCGTTCGCGACGGCGCCTACGAACTGCCCGAAGGCGGCCGCTACCGCCTGCTCGCCTTGCCGCCCGACCTGAAGGCGATGAGCCCGGCCTTGCTGCGCAAACTGCGCGAGTTCGTCGAGGCTGGTGGCGCCCTGCTCGGGCCGAAGCCGCTCTTCTCGCCCTCGCTCGCCGACTACCCGGCGGGTGAAGCCGCGATGCTGCGCGAGGCCGAGGCGCTTTGGATGCCGGAGCGCAAAGGCGCGGGACGCGTCTTCGCCAGCGGCTCCATCGGCGAAACCCTCGCCGCGCTCGGCGTGACGCCCGACGTGACCTGGCGCGGCGCGCGGCCCGACGCCGATCTGTCCTGGCAGCATCGCAAGCTGCCCGACGGCGACCTGTTTTTCCTCGGCAATCGCCAGCGTCGCGACGAATCCGTGCTCGTGTCCTTCCGCGGCATGGCCGGACGTCAGCCTGAGCTTTGGTCGCCCGAGACCGGCCGTTCGCGCCTCGCCGCCGTGCACGATGTCGACGGCGACCGCGCCTTGGTGCCGCTCGACCTCGATCCGGCCGAATCGATTTTCGTGCTTTTCCGTCGTCCCGCGTCCCCCGCGCCTGCGCCGCTGCGCAAAGACGGACGCGACCTCCTGACGCCCGCGCTCGCCACGACGCCAGCACGCGACGCGAGCGGCGACTTCGCCATGGCGATCTGGGTAAAGCCCGACACCGACCTGCGCGTGATGCCGAAGGAATCCACCACCGGCCGCATCGACGAGGTCGGCAAGTTCTACGCCATTCCTGCCGACCCGGGCGACACGCGCTTCGGCACCGGTCACGCCACCGCGGGCCTCGCCGTCGGGCGCAACGGAATCTTCGTCGTCGAGCGTGCCAGCGACTCGTGTCCGGCGGTGCTGGTCGCGGCCGACCTCAAAGTCTCGGGCTGGACGCACGTCGCGGTCGTCTATCGCGCGGGCAAACCCCGTCTCTACGTGAACGGCGCCTTCGTTCGCGAAGGGCTCGCCTCCGGGAAAACGGTTCACTCGGGAGTCGGTTCACCGATTCCGCCGGTCGATTACATCCTGACCTTCCCGGGCATCGAATCGCTCACTCGCTCGCTCGGCCAGAAGGCGCCGCCTTCGCGCGGGCAGGTGTTTTATTTCGAGGGCAACTCGGTTCCGCCCGAGACGATCGCCGGCGTGGTCGATGACGCCGCCATCGCCGCGCTCGCCGCGAAAGGTCTGCCCGCGCCGATCTTGCCGGTCGCGACCGATCTCGGTCTCCGCGCGGAGGGCGGCGCTGAGGCTCTGGTGTGGGAGAGCGGACGCTACTCGCTCGGCGACGGTCCCGCCTTCGCGGCCGCCGTGCCCGCTCCTGTCGTGCTGGCCGGACCGTGGCGCGTGGGTTTCCAGCCCGGCCGTGGGGCGCCAGAATCGGTCGAGTTGCCCGAGCTGCGTTCGCTGCACCTGCACGCGGACGAGGGCGTGAAGTATTTCGCCGGGACCGCCGCCTATTCGCACCCGCTAGAAATTCCCGGCGACTATCTCGCACCCGGACGCCGCGTGGTGCTCGACCTCGGCCGCGTCGAAGTCGTCGCCGAGGTGTTCGTCAACGGACGTCGCGCGGGCGCCGCGTGGAAGGAGCCCTAACGCGTGGACATCACCGACGCGGTGCGAGCCGGCGCGAACCAACTCGAAGTGCGCGTGACCACGCTCTGGCCGAACCGCTTGATCGGCGATGAGAAGCTTCCTCCGGAGGATCAGTTCGGCATTCGCGACGAGCAGGGCAACGACCCGCATGGCATCACGCGTCTCCCGGACTGGTATAAGGAGGGCAAACCGAAGCCGCCCGGCGGCCGCGTGACCTTTGCCACCTGGAAATTCTACGACGCCGATGAGCCGCTGGTCGCGTCGGGTCTGCTCGGCCCGGTTCGCCTGCTCAACCCGGTGCGGGTGGAGCTCGCCGCGCCCGCGTCGTCGCGTGAGGGCGTTACAACCGCGTCCGATGTGGAGCGCGCGACGCGCGAGGCCATGGCCGGGACGAATCCGAGTTTGCCGACCTTGTTCGTCGCCAGCGACTCCACCGCGGCCAAGGCCCGCCAACGTCCGCAGTGGGGCTGGGCGGAATGTCTGCCGCGGTATTTCGACGCGACGCGGCTCAACGTCGTGAATCTCGCGCGTGGCGGACGCAGCAGCCGCACCTACCTCACCGAGGGCTGGTGGGCCGCTCTCCTCGCGCACGCGAAGCCGGGCGACTACGTCCTCATCCAGTTCGCGCACAACGATGCCACGGCGATAGATTCGCCACAGGCGCGCGGCTCTTTGCCCGGGCTCGGCGACGAAACCAAGGACGTGGTGAATGCGCTGACCGGCCGGAAGGAGACGGTGCATACCTTCGGCTGGTATGTCCGGCGCATGATCGCCGACGCGAAGACGGCGGGGCTGCGTCCGATCCTCGTTTCGCCGACGATCAAAAACAGCTGGCGGGACGGTCGCATCGACCGCGACGCGGGGAAGTATCCGGACTGGCTGCGCGCGCTCGCGGCGGAGGCGTCGGTGCCCTTCGTGGATTTGTCGACGCTCGCGGCGGACGAGTTGGAGACGCTCGGCCAGGAGACGGTTCGGCCGCTCTACAGCGGAAAGACGCATTTCATGGAAGGCGGCGCGCAACTGCACGCGCGTCTGGCCGCGCTCGGGCTGGAGCGGCTCCCGGGCGCGCCGCTGAAGCTGTTTTTTGCGGCGGGACGCTGAGCCAAGTCGACCGGGAACTGCCGGCCGCGCTCACGGAGCCGCTCAAGCCCGGCGCTGCTACCCGCTTGGGAGAACGGAGATCAGCCGGCTGCGAGCCCCCCGTGCAGTCCGCGAAACCCAAGTGTTTCAACCAAAAGGGCCATCCGCGGCGGGCGCTTCGCCGCCGCATTTGTGCAAGCGGATGCTTACATGTCTGCAACCGGCTTTTACATGGCCGCAATCGTGAATTACACATCTTCAATTGAGACTTACGTTGCATCAATAGCCATTGATGGAGCGTGAATTGTAAAAGATTACTTAGTAATCATACCTAGTATTGCTGCAACGAGGGTCTGCAGAGTGGAAAAGCCCCCTCGCCGCTCATCAATAGCAAGTTACGGAACTGCAAAAGCCGACCACCCGTCGGCAATGACGAACGACGGCTCTGCAAAGAGTTTCGTCGGTTCTGCAATCGGCAATTGATGCGGGGCTTACGTGATTCGCGGCCTTTCGCGAGCCGCCCGCCGTTTTCCCAGCACGGCGACAATCGCGCCACCAAATCAGACATCGAAATCAAGACCTGTGAACGACCGAAACATCAACCGTTTGAACATGATCAACGCCTGCCTAGACCTTGCCGTCAGCCCGGAGCATCGTCCGGTCTGGGACGGACAGGCCCCGGCGGCCTTCGCCGCCGACTTTGCCATCTTGCAGGCCGCCGTGGCCGAGACCGATCTCTTGGCCGCCCAGCTTGGCAGCCTTGTGGCGGGCGCCGCCGACGCCAAGGCCGTCGCGGAAACCGCGTTGGAGGACGCGGCGTTCCTCGTGGCCACGGCGCTGCGCAGCTTTTACAAAAAGACGGGCGACGCCGAGAACCTGCAAAAGGTGAATTTCGCCAAGAGCTATCTCCAGCGCTTGCGCGACACCCAGCTTGTCGCCGACGCGCGAGCCATCCAGACGGCCGCCGAGGCCTTGATCGCCGTTCCCGAGGCGCAGTCTCGCGGCGTCACCGCCGCCGCGGTGGCCAAGCTTGGCGCGGCGATCGAGGCCTTCGGTGGCATGCTCAACAAGCCGAGGACGAACCTGGTCAATCGCAACACGCTCGTCCGCGAACTCGCCACGCGAGTCGCGGACCACCTCGAGGCCATCGCGGACCTGGACGATCTGGTGCTTCAATTTGGCGGCACGCCCTCGGGCCAGCGCTTCGTCGAGGCATGGCAGGGCGCCCGGGTGATCGTGGACGCCGGGGCCGGCCAGACCAAGGAAGAGGCGCCCGTCGCATCCGCTCCAACCGCCGCCGCCCCTGTCGCTGTCACCGCGGCCTGATCGACGACCGCGCCGGCGGCACGTCGCGCCGGCGCGGTTTTCCTTTTGGGAGAAACATCCCCTCGTCCCCGCACGAATCGCAAAAGCATGAACCGGCTCGCCAAACTGCTCCTCATCGCGACCTCGCTTTCGCCCCTTCTGGGAGCGATAGGCATTGGCAAATGGGCCAAACGCGAGGGTGGCCACGGATGGTGGATCTTGTCCGCCCTCCTGCTGGCCTTCGTCTGTCGCGGCTTGTTGGCCGTGCTTTCCGTGCGGCTTTCGAAAAACTCCTTCACGCCCCAGGAGTTTCAGAGCCAGGACAAGGAGGTCCTGGTGTTCCTGCTCACCTATCTCCTGCCCTTTATCTCGTCCGACAAGCTGGCCTTCACCGACGAGTGGCTGGTCGGCGTCTACATCGTGGGAATCGTATTGTTGTCTCTGATACACGCGGACGCGTTTCACTTCAACCCCGTCATGAGCCTTTTCGGGTATCACTTCTATTCGGTGAAGGGGACCGATGGCCTTCCTTATCTCCTGATCGCGACCGATCAGATCCGCCGCCCCGGCCACGCGATGAGCACCGTCGCGCTGGCCCATAACATAAAACTTCAGATCGAAACCTAGCATGCTGGCCCATTTGCAACTCGTCGCCTATTCCGCGCGGAACCGGGAGCGGCCCATGGAGCAGATTCCGATGTCGGGCGAATTGCAGGAGGCCTTGCAAAACGAGTGGGGCGGGCAGCTTCGCGAGTTCCTGCAAGGCGCCCGCGAGGTGGAGTTCGACCCCGGTTACAAGCCGGAGGCGGACGAGCGTTTCGTGGTCAAGGGCTTCGTGTTCCCGCGCGGCATGGAGGCGGGTAGGGAAGGGTTGGATACGCTGGGCCGCTTTCAGGCGAAAGAGGAGAGCCTGCGGCGGCTGAGCGCGCTCTTCGCCTACGCGAAAACGGGCGACCGGGAGGTGGTCATGATCCAGCGTTTCGCGCGGTCGCACCTCATCCAGCCGGGACGTTTCCTCTTTATCGAGCAGGACACGTTCAGGGTCTCGTCCGCTCCGGCGCTGACCTTGGGAACGAAACCGGACGCGGTCTATTTCCCCGCCGAGCAAAAGCTGGTTTTCGCGAATTTCAGGAACGCCAACGCGATCCTGCCCTTGGGCGAGTTTTACGAGGAGGCGTCGGAGACCGATATCCGGCGGATTCTGGCGCACCCGCGTATCGTCGCGGAGAATCCGGACGAGCTGGCGGTCGACGCGTCGCAATGGTTCCGCACCCGCTTTTCCATGCTGCGCGATTCGGGCGTCCTGGACGCCTACACGCCGGCGCAAATCCGCTCCGACGCCATCGGCTACGTGGACGTCGAGACCCGGCGCGTGGACGGCGAGGAGCGGATCGTCTTCCCGGCCAACAAAACCGCCGCCAAGCGCCTCCTGCAGTTCCTGAACGAGGAGCTCTACCGCGGCCCGATCACGGAAAAAGTCTACGAGACCAACTCGAAGCGGACGGCCGACGCGGCCGCGTAGCGATCAGCGCGCGTTGGCCAAGTAGGGCAAAGCAAGCCTGCACACACCAACGACTCACGCCCTAGGGCGAACTTCGAGCCCTTGCCGATAGGGTGGATCCTTATTCTGCGGATGACACCCGGCTTGAAGAGTATTTCGGAGAGAGCGACCTACCCTACCGCCTTGAGGCTTCTTCGTCTGGGCACCGGGCCGGATTTTTGCGGGTCTTGGACTCTCACGCCTTGGCGTCGCTATCTAATAGCGATGTCGCGTGAGTTTTTGGGCTTCCTTCCTAAGAAAAACGCCCTAAGGGACATTACCTATATCGCTTGGATGAAGCCCAACTACCTAATTTCCCTTTCCCTTCGCGTTCTCGCTCCTCAGGCCTCGGACAGTGCTTCGCAGGCACGGCGGTTCCGGTAGTGAAAAACTCCAAACGAGGGTCTCCTGCTTCACGGCACTGGGCTCGCAACTCATTAATCGCCGGAAATTGGCGTTCCTGTCCATTTATTAACATAACATCATGAAATCCACCCGCTCTTGTCTTGGTCGCGCCACGTTGGCCTCTTTGCTATTAGGCCCGGCGTCCGCTTTCGCCACAGATCAGCCTATCTCTGGAAATTTGACCGTAACCGGCGATGTGGACGTCGGAGGGACCCTCGGTGTAATGGGAAATATAGAAGCTGATGGCAGCGTTCGCGCCGCCGGGCCTATTATTTCCGGAGGTATTGAATCGTGGAGCATTCTGGCCCAAGGAGGCATTTATACGGTAGGGAGGAAAGTGGTCTTCAAGGGGGCGACGCATGGCACCACCGCTTATTCAACCCTCGCCGGGCGAGGATTGGCGCTGGTGCTACGCGGACGACCTCCTGGGGTAGGTGGG
>CBIHRE010000307.1:0-6350 GCA_966212385.1 uncultured Akkermansia sp.
AACATCCTCGGCCCCGACGGCGCGGTCCTCGCGCGCGGCGAGGCCGCGTTCGACGACGCCGAGGTGCGGACGATGGCGGGCAAGAGCACGGACGAGCTGCGCCCGCTTTTCCCGGGTCGCAAGCGTCTCGAGGTCGTGCACCGCGACCATCTGGTCGTGCTTTGACGCGGTCGGTTATTTTGGAGGGCGCGGCGCCGTCCGCGCCTTTTTGATTCGTTCCGTTCTCGGCGGCGGGCACGGAGGCCCGCCCTCCAAAGCGCCTACGACCGCAGCATGCGCCACAGCCCTCCCGGGCTGTGCACCGCCACCATCGCGCAGGCGATGAGCGGCAGGTCGGCGCGGCGGCGATAGGCGAGGTAGCGGCCGGTCCAGCGCGGCTCATACTTCTTTTTGAAGTGAAAGAGGCTCTTGTAGCCGTAGAGCCGGTTGAAGTTTTCGTAGAGGTAACGGACGGCCTTGTCGTGTCGCGTGTCGCCGGTCGGCGGCGAGGTGTTGGCGAGCGGCGCGTTGGCGAGGCTCGCCTCGGCCAGGCCCTCCGCCTGAAAGCCGAGCAAGGACTCGACGATGACAAAATCCATCACGCTCGGGATCTCGGGCCGCGAACGCATCAGATCCACGCAACGGCCGCGTCCTCCGGCGTAGGGCAGCCAGGTGGCAAAGGCCTCGACGCGGCCGTTCTCGCGCACGGCGAGCACCGCGCCGCGTTCCTCGATCTCCTCCTCGGAGTAGGCGCCCATGTCGAAGGCCATTTCGCCGCCTTTCTTGCGCGCCAGCCAGCCGTCGGAGACCTCGCGCAGCTCGCGGGCGAGCGCGGGGTCGAGCGCCTCGCCGGGCGCGAGACGCCGGAGCGTGAGGCCCTCGCGCGCGGCGCGGCTGCGGGCGGTTCGCAGCTCTTGGAATTTTCGTCCCGCGAGCGAGAGCGTCGGCAGCGGGATCGTGGCGCATTCGCCGATCTTGAAGGTGGTGAAGCCCTCCGCCCGATAGGCGTCGAGCGACTCGGGGCCGACCTCGTAGAAGACCGGCTCCCAATCCTGTTCCGCGCAAAAGGCGATGAACTCGCGCGCCGCTTCGGCCCGTTGTTCGGCGGGGCCGACCGGGTCGGCGAGCGTGAGGGCGATGTTTCTCCACAGCGCGTAGGAGACGACCGAGAGTCCGTCGCGGGTGAAAAAGTGGCGCTTGTCCTCGGCTAGCGCGAACTCGTCCAGCGGGTCGCGCCCATGCGCCTGCAGGATGCGGCGCACGTGCTCGATCTCGCGCACCGTGGGCCGGGGCGGACGGAGCACCGGCCGCAGGGCGGCGGTGATCACGAGCAGGATCGTGCCCGCGCCGGCGAAGCTGATCGCGTAGAGCGCGGTCTGCGCCTCGGGGGTCCGAGCCACCAGCGTGTCCGTGGATTGGAGAAGCACGAGCTCTGCGATGGCCTGGAGTCGCGCGGCGCCGTCGGCCGGACCCTCGAGATCGTCGCTGGATCTTTGCAGCACCACCCAGCCGAAGGCGAAAAGCGCGAGGACTCCGCCCACGGCCAGTCCGCCGGCGAAGCGCAGGGAACCGGCATCCGAACGCGCGTGAAAATGCCGCCGCGCCGCGACCAGCAGGGCGAGCGGCGCCAGCGAGCCGAGCGCCCCGCGCCAGGAAAAGTCCAGGCCGAGGTGGAGCAGCGGCCCCGTGACGAGGAGCCCGACGGCGAGCCACCAGGCCGCCTGCTTGCGCCGCGCGATGCCGCGGCCGAGCGAGACCAGCGAGAGGCCCACGATAAGCAGCAGCGCGCGGCTGCCGAAGTGGATGTGGAACGGCGTCCAAGGCTCGATGCGTTGCAGGTAGCGTGCGTCGTGGGACACGAGCGCGACGGCGATCTGCGCCGCGCCGACCAGCGCGACCATGAGGCCGAGCGCGGAAGGCACCCGGCGGGTAAGGCGGTTCGTCATGGCTGGGCGCGCTTGGCGGGCGGGGGTGTTTCGAGGAGCCACTCCATCGCCTCGTCGAGTTTGGCGAGGAACTCGTCGCCCGCTCCGGCGAAGTCGTGGAAGGTGCGGGGCAACACCCAAAGCTTGCGGTCGAGCTCCAGCCCTTCCGACCACTTCAGGTCGTCGAGCGGATCGAGCCCGGCGTGAAAAACCGCCATGCGCAGGTCGGCGCAACGCGGGGCGAAGTCGCGGAGCGCGAAGGTGCCGGGCCCGGTCGGCGCCAAGCCCATGCGGTCCCGGAGTTGCAGGCCGTAGCGCCCCCGCGCGCCCGGGGCGACGAGGATCAAGCCCCGAAGGCCGGGGGCGCGCGCCTCGGCTTCGGCCGCGGCGGGAACCGCCTGCTCGGCGCCCATCGACCAGCCCCCATAAAAGAGGGGAAGCGACTCCGCCCCGGGGTGGCGGCGCCTCAGCTCTGCGGCCAGGCTCCGGAAGTCGCGGCGCAGCACCTCGGGGGTGAAAACGGCGCCGGCGTAGGCGTGAAAATCGATTCCGGCGCTCGCGACGCCTTTTTCCGCAAGGTGCCGGCAGACCCGCTCTTCCCAGTAGGACCAGCCGCCGTCGCCCGAACCGAAAATCACCAGGGCCCGGGGCGCGGCTCCCTTGGCCGGCGTGTAAAAACGGGCCTTATATTCGCCCCGGGCGAGCGCGACGGACGTGGTGGCCTGCGTTTCGCCCGCCTGGGCGGCGAGGAAGGGAAGAGCGGCCCAGAAAACGAGGGCCCCCGCCAGCGATGGAGACTTGATGCGCAAGAGGAAGGGAATGGACAGCGATGCCTGACCCCTCGGCGCGTGGCGAGGTTCCTCGTTCGGCGAAGCGCCTGCAACTTTCCCTAAAGCCCCCCCTGCGTTCCGCTAATAGCTCGACTTAACCAGCTTTGCCGCCCGCTGACTTTGCTTTGCATACGGTATCAACTTTGCTCACGTAGCGGGGCTTATGGCCAACACCGCTACCCTTAAAATCGACGGCAAGGAACTCCAGTTACCCGTAATCATCGGTTCGGAGGGCGAGAAGGCGGTGGATATCGGCAAGCTGCGCGCCGACACGGGCTACATCACTTACGACGACGGCTTCGGCAACACCGGCTCCTGCCTGAGCAAGATCACCTTCATCGACGGCGAGGTCGGCGTGCTCCGCTACCGCGGCTACCCGATCGAGCAGCTCGCGGAGAAATCCAACTTCATCGAGAGCGCCCTGCTCGTCATGAACGGCGAGCTGCCCACGCCCGAGCAGCGCACGCGGTTCTCCAGCCTGCTCACCGCCAACGCGCCCCTGCGCGAAGGCCTCGTCCGCTTCATCCAGAGCTTCCCGCGCGACGCGCACCCGATGGCGGTCCTCTCCGCCACGCTCAACGCCCTCGGTGCCTACTACCCGCACCTCGCGAGCAACAACCACCAGAACGACCTCGAGCACTTCGAGGAGGCGGCCGCCATCGCCATCTCCAAGGTGCGCACCATCGCCGCGCACACCTACCGCGTCAGCAAGGGCCTGCCCTTCAACTACCCGAATCCGAAACTTGGATACTGCGAGAATTTCCTGCACCTCATGTTCTCGGAGCCCTACTCCGAGTATGCGCCGACCCCCGAGGTCGCGCAGGCGCTCAACCTTTTCCTCCTCCTCCACGCCGACCACGAGCAGAACTGCTCCACCTCCACGGTGCGCATGGTCGCCTCCGCGGGCGCGAACCTCTTCGCCTCCGTCTCGGCCGGCGTGAACGCCCTCTGGGGCCCGCTGCACGGCGGCGCCAACATGGCCGTGATCGAGATGCTCAAGAGCATCCACGCCGAGGGCGACGACGGCACCAAGTTCATCGCCGCGGCCAAGAGCGGCAAGGGCGAGCGCCTGATGGGCTTCGGACACCGCGTCTACAAGAACTACGATCCGCGCGCGAAGATCATCAAGACCTCCTTCTACAAGGCGCTCGCCTCGCTCGGCATCAAGGACGACCCGCTCCTCAACATCGCGATGAAGCTCGAGGAGTGCGCGCTCAACGACCCGTATTTCGTGCAGCGCAAGCTCTACCCGAACGTCGACTTCTACTCGGGCCTGATCATGCGCGCGCTGGGCATCCCGGAGAACATGTTCACGGTGATGTTCGCCATCGGCCGCATGCCCGGCTGGATCGCGCAGTGGCGCGAGGTCGCGGCCAATCCGAAGCTCAAGATCTACCGCCCCCGCCAGGTCTACGTCGGCGAGCCGCAGCGCAACTACGTGCCGGCGAACCTGCGCCAGGGCTGAGCCGAAAACGCGCCGCGAATTTCTCGGTTCGGAAAAATCTGGGAGGCCGGCTCGAGCGAGCCGGCCTTTTTCGTGCGGTCGCCGTGCCGGCGCGTCGGAGGCCGGAGGCGCACAAGGGCGCGACCGAAGTGCCGGCGGCGGGAAGATCGCGCGGGAAGTATCCGAAATTTCAGCAGGGGTGGTTTGGGCGCCCAAGGATCCCGATCCGCCTGCGGGACACGGCCGCGTGGCGCATGATTTCATCTGATACCGGCGGCTTGGTGGATTTAGACTTTGGGTTCCGGGGTGGGCGGGCGAGTCCCCGCGCCCGTTGCTTGGATATCGAGCCATGGGCGGGGGACCCGCCCGTCCACCTAAAATCTGGAAGCAACCAGCCATTGGTATGAACCGCCCCGCCGCGTGGCGGGCGTGAAACAAAAAGGCCGGCCCGAGACGGGCCGGCCCCACAGGGAGAAACGAGATGAGTCGCGCCAAGTCAGGGCGAGGCGGGATTCTTGAACTGGATGCGGCCGGAGACGGTCGCCTCGGCGCCGCCGGAGAGCGGGGGGACGAGGGTGAAGCCCTCGGCGGTGACGGTGCCGTCGTCGAGGTCTTCGGCCATCAGGAGCGTGCCTTCAAAAGGCACGGTGCGGGTCAGCGCGCCGTCCACGAGCTTGAAGCTGCCCTTGAAGAGGCCGGTGTTGGTATTGAGCGTGCCGGTGAAGTTCGACGCGTCGTTGGGCGCGAAGTCGATGAAGGGTGCGTTCGGCACCTTGTAGGTCACACCGAGGGCGGAGGGCAGTTCGGCGGATGAGGCTCCCAAGGTCGCGCCGGAGAGGACGAGCTCGGTCTTTCCCTTGCCGCTCACATCGACGAAGCCGAAGTCCGCGAAGGAGCTCGGAAACCAAGGCTCGAGCCGCATGCTCAGTCCGACAGGACCGAAGCCGGCGCGATAGTTGGCCGAGCCCTGCAACTCGGGCTTTGTCCAGTAGGCGTCCTTGCCGGCGTCGCCGAAGACGGAGTGGCGCGGGTAGAAGATGTTGGGGATGCTCATGGGCAGCTCGGCGCTGAGCACCGCGCCCGTCGCCGCGCCATAGGGGCGTGCGAAGAGGCGGAAGCTCTTGTCGCGGGCGCCGCGGACCGAGGCGGTCAGAGAGGCGCCGTCGGCCAGCTTGCCCTTGAAGTTGAGGCGGCCGTTCTTGAGGGCCGGGGCTTGGGCGTAGCCGCTGCCGGCGGGGATGGGGCGTTCGTCCTCCGACTCGGGGTCGAGCAGGGCGGGGGCGGTGATCGCGAGGTTGTAGGAACCGACGTTCGCCCACGGCGCGGGGTCGGATGCGGAGTAGGCGCCGATCTCGCGACCGGGATTGCCGGGATACGCGTCGTTCTCGTCGTCGGAAATGTAGACGGCGGAAGCGACCTCGACGGGGCTGGCCGTCGGTGTCTCACGGGTCTTCAACTTGACGGAGAAATAGCCGTCGGGCTCGAGAACGAAATCGGTGAGGAGGTAGGCGCGGCCGGCGGGCAAGCCGGGGCGGGCGATGACGATAGGCTCCTTGAACGAGACCACGCTGGTATTGTAGTCGCGAACGGCGGTTCCGCGGAAGGGAAGGGGCTTCGGTTCCAGCGCGGTCTCGAGCGTGCCGGTGAGGACGCCGGTGCCGGAGACCGTCAAGGAAAGCTTGGCGCTGTGGACGCCGTTTGCGGGGCTGAGCAGGGCCTCGAAATCGGTGGCGGAGCGGCCGCCCAAGGGTTCCACGGAAATGTAGTAGGTGACGGAGAGGTTGCTCGCGCCGTCGGAGGCGGTGACGACGACTTTGTAGATGCCGGGCGCGGCGGTGATGAAGCCGGTGATGACTCCGGTGGTAGGCTGGATCGTGAGGCCGGCGGGCAGGCCTTTGGCGGTGTAAACACGCCCTTCGGCCGGAGCGGGGATCCCCGGGAGGACGAAAGCGTTGTTGGTGGCGAGGGAGAGGGCGCCGGAGATGATGCGCAGGGTGGCGGTCGAGCTGATCGCCTCGCCCGCGGCGGGGCCGAAGGGCGCGGAGGCGTTCTTGAGCACGTTGCTCAGCACGCAGCGGTATTGAGCTCCGTCGAGAGTGAGGCCGTAGCCCGGCACGGTATTCATGTCGGACGGGAGCCGGACGGTAAGGACGGAGCTGGTGACGCCGGAGT
>CBIHRE010000308.1:0-6328 GCA_966212385.1 uncultured Akkermansia sp.
GAGCGCCGGGAGCGCTCGCGGACGGGGCCGCTCGGCCCCCGGCGCGGAAAAGCCCGCGCCCGCGACGCGCTCGGGCGCGCCCAGGCTCAGGCCCGAGGGCTTCGCGAACCCATCGCGGGCCGGCGCGGCGAGAAACGATGCGGGCGCCGACAACGTCACGCGAACGGGTTCGGCCGACACCGACGACGCGGCCTTGGCCGGCGTCGCCTCGGTCGAGGAAAGGGAGATCTTGGCTTTCGCGGGCTCCGCGGCCACGGCGGCCGCGGCCCGCGGCGCATCGGAAACGCGAACCGCTACCTCCGACTTCACCCAATGGCGTTCGCGGGCGAAGGGATAGGTCGGCAGGCTGACGCGGCGACGGCGCGCCTCGCCGTGGATCAGACGCCAGTCGAAGTTCAGGCCTCCCGCCCAGCGCTCGAGCAACTTGCCCCAATGCCCCTTCTCCAGCCAGGCCGCGACGACCTTGTTCATCGACTCGTCCGCCTCCTGGAACGCGAGCTTGCCCTTCACGCGGGGCACGCGGCCGCGGTAGACGTCGGGCGTTTCGCGGCCCGCGACGATGCTCCCGAGCTTGGCCACGAGCTCCTCCATCGAGCGAACGAGCAAGGCCAGGCGCTCCTCCATGCCGTCGCGCCCGATCTGGAGGGTGTAGGCGAGATCGCTCAAGGCGGGCCGCCGCGCGCCGGAGCTCAAAAAGCCGTGGAGCCGGCGAACCGACTCCGCGAGCCGCGCCTCGTTTTTGGCCGAGAGCACGATGAGTTCCGGTCCCGAGGCGGGCGCCTCCGCGTCGTTTTCGGCGGGCGTCCCGAGATACTCCTCGATCACGAGGTGGGCGTTCGTTCCGCTGAAGCCCATCGAGCTCACCGCCGCCCGGCGCGGAGCGTCCGGACGCGCGGGCCAGGGCTTCGTCTCCGTGTTCACGTAGAACGGCGAGTCCTCGAAATCGCAGTGCGTGTTCGCCTCGCGGAAATGCAGGCTCGGCACGAGGGTCCGGTGCTTGAAACAAAGAAGCATCTTCTGCACGCCCGCCATGCCCGCCGCGGCGGAGGTGTGGCCGATGTTGCTCTTCACCGAGCCCAGCGCGCAGAAACCGCGGCGCTTCGTGCGCTCGCGGAAAACCGTGGTCAGCGCCTCCAGCTCGACCGGGTCGCCCAGCTTGGTGCCCGTGCCGTGGGTCTCGACGTAGTCGATGGTCTCCGGGTCGATGCCGAAGCGCTGGTAAACATCGCGCTCCAGCTCGATCTGGCTCTGCACGCTCGGCGCGGTGATGCCGTTGGTGCGGCCGTCCTGGTTGATGCCGGAGCCGATGATAACGCCGTGGATGTGGTTGCCGTCGCGCTCCGCGTCCTCGAGCCGCTTCAACACCAGCGCGCCCGCGCCCTCGCCGGGCACGAAGCCGTTGGCGCCGTTGTCGAAGCTCTTGCACTGTCCGTCCGGCGAAAGCATGCCGGCCGCGCACATGCCGATGAAGGAGGCGGGCGTGAGATACAGGGTGACGCCGCCGACGAGAGCCATCTCCACCTCGCCGTTGCGCAGGGCCTGGCAGGCGAGGTGCGTCGCGACGAGCGAGGACGAACAGGCCGTGTCGATGGGGATCGCCGGGCCCTTCAAGTTGAGAAAGTAGGAGACACGGGCCGCCGCGATGGAGTGGCTGTTGCCGGTGTTGAGCCCCTGCGCCTGCGCGGGCGACAGGAGGTGGACATACTCGCTGTTCATCACGCCCATGTAGACGCCGCACTTGCGGTTGCTCAGGGAACGCGCGCCATAGCCCGCGTCCTCGAATGCCTGATACGCCGCCTCGAGGAAGATGCGATATTGCGGATCCATGCCCTCCGCCTCGGCCGGCGAGATCTGAAAAAACGGCGCGTCGAAGCAGTCGATCTCATCGAGCGCGCCGAGCCACTTGCAGTAGATTTTTCCCGGCTTGGACGGATCGGCGTCGAAGTAGTCGTTCACGTCCCAACGCTCGCGGGGAATCTCACGGATCGAGTTTTTTCCCTGCGCGAGGTTCTCCCAGAAGCGCGCGAGATCGGGCGCGCCCGGGTAGCGTCCCGACATGCCGACGATGGCGATGCTGCCCGGCGGATGGACGCGCTTGGTCGGCGCGGCCTGCGCCGGACGAGCCTGCGGGATCGACATCGACGCAGCCGTGGGCGTAGGCGCAGGAAGCCGCGCCGGCTTCGGCGGAAGTGCCGGTGCGGAGATCTCGCGCTTCGTCCCTGGGTTGGAGCGGAGCGCGACTGGCGCCCGGCCGGAGGTTTTCAGAAGGCCGGCCAGGTAGTCCGCGAAACGCAGGATCGTCGGATGGTCGTAGACCTTCGTCGCGGAGATCTTGAGGCCATACTGCTTCTTCAGGTGGTTCACCCACTCGACGCCGACGATCGAGTCGAGCCCCATGTCCTTGAAGTTGAGATCCAGTTGGATGTCGGCCGGCTCCATATAAAGCGCCGACGCGAGGCTCTGCACGAGCTCCGCCTGCAACTGTTCCAAGTCGGCGGCGGCAACGGCGCCGCTCGCGGGCGCGGTGGAGTCCACGTTCGTGCCATTCGCGAGCACGGCCCGGCGGGCCTCCGTGAGCTCCACTTCACCGTTGCGCAATGCCTCCAAAATACGCCGCCGCGTCATGATTGTGATCCTTCCTGTTCGTCGATCTTCTCCAAGCCGAGTTCGTCGATGAGCTGCTCCGCCTCCTCGATGCTCAGGTGCTTCTTGCTCACCTGCTCGAGGATCTCATCCAGAGAAAGCGCTGCGGCCGACTCGCGCTTCAGCGCGACCTTTGCCTCGCCGCCTGATCGTGCGCCAAGCGCCTCCGCCAGGTAGTCGCGCAGGGCCGTCACCGTCGGGTAGTCGTAGACCTTGGTGGCCGGCACCTTGAGCCCATACTTTACCTTGATCGACTGGATCCATTCCACAGCGAGGACCGAGTCCAAGCCCATGTCGATGAAGGAACTATCTCGCGCCACGGCATTTTCGTCCAGGTAAAGAATCTTCGCCAGACTGCCGACGAGGAAGGCTTCGATCTCCGCCAAGGACGGCCCCGCGGAAACCGTGGGCACCGGGGTTTCTTCACGCTCCGCCGACGCCGGCGCCGGAGCCTGCGCTGACGCTGGTGCCAGAGGCGCGCGCTCCTCTTTGCCGACCTCGAACCAGTAGCGGTTCCGGGCGAATGGATAAGTTGGCAGACTCGCGCGGCGAGGCGTCGGTCCGCGCCACCGCGCGCGCCAATCCACTTCGCCGCCGCGCGCCCAATGCGCGAGCAATCCGTCCGCGTCCGAGGGCGCCGACGCGGAGCCGGCGGCCGCGAAGGCCTTCTCTCCACGCGCAGCCTGTCCGCGATGCAGCCCCGCGACCCCGTCGCGCCGCTTCAAGAAGGCGTCGAGCTTCACGACGACCTCGCTCAGGGAGGCGGCAACAAAGCCCAGGCGCTCCTCCAAGGCCTCGCGTCCCGTTTGCAGGGTAAAGGCGAGTCCGTCCAAGGTGAGGCCGCGCGCGTCCGCCGCGTTTGCGACGAAATCGCGAAGCCTCCGCGCCATTTCCTCAAGCCGCTCCGCAGTCTTCGCCGACAGCACGATCAGGCGAGCGGTCGGCGCCCCTTGCCCGGCCCGGGTCCTAGGCTCGGACACTCGTGCCGAGGGCGCGAACTCTTCGAGGATCACGTGGGCGTTGGAGCCACCGATGCCAAAGCTGCTCACGCCGGCGCGGCGCGGGAGGATGCCGCCCCGCTCGTCGCGGAGGGCCGGCCAATCGCGCGTCTCGTCCGCGAGGAAAAACGGCGTGCCGGCCAGGCGCAGGTAGGGGTTGGGCGTCCGCAGGTGGACGTTGCCCGGGATCTTCCCGTGGCGGAGCATCATCACGACCTTGATCACGCCGGCGATGCCCGCCGCCGCCTCGAGGTGGCCGATGTTGGTCTTCACCGAGCCGAGGCCGCAGTGCGGGGTGTTCACCGTGGCGCCGGCCTGCTGATAGAGGGCCTCGAAGGCGCCGCGGAGTCCGTCGATCTCGATCGGATCGCCGAGGGAGGTGCCCGTGCCGTGCGCCTCGATGTAGCCGACCGTGCGCGGATCGACGCCGGCGCGCGTGTAGGCCGAGACGAGCAGATCGCGTTGCGCGGCCGGGTTCGGCGCCGTCGGCGATTGGGCGCGTCCGCCGTGATTCTCCACGCTGCCACGGACGAGCGCGTAGACGTGGTCGCCGTCGCGCAGAGCCGCGCCGAGAGGTTTTAGCAACAAGGCGCCCACGCCCTCGCCGCGTCCGTAGCCGTCCGCGCCCGCGTCGAAGGTCTTGCAGCGCCCGTCCTCGCTCAACATCCCGGCGCGGCTCGCGCCGATCATGATGTCGGGCGTGCAGATGATGTTGACCCCGCCGACGATGGCCTGATCGCAGCCGCCATGGCGCATCGCCTCGATCGCTCGGTGGATCGCGATCAAGGACGACGAGCAGGCCGTGTCGATCGGCTCACTCGGCCCGCGCAGGTCCAGCGCGTAGGAAATGCGGTTCGCCACGACGAAGTGCGAGACCAGGGCCGGCCCGTCCGTCGCGCCCGGCTCCACCTGGCGCAGCCAAGCCTCCTTGTAGTCGGAGGTCGAGATGCCGACGAACACGCCAGTCTTCGTCCCGGAAAGGTCGCTCGCCCGGTAGCCGGCGTCCTCGATGGTCGCCCAGACCGTCTCGAGCAGGAGCCGGAACTGCGGATCCATGCTCACCGCCTCGCGCGGCGAGATGCCGAAGAAGGCCGGATCGAAGCGATCGACGCCCTCCATGAAGCCCGCGCTCTTCACCTTGGTCTTACCCGGCTCATCCAAGGGATCGCCGTAAAGCGCGCGCCAATCCCAGCGGTCGGCGGGAACCTCGCTGACGAGATCATGGTTCGCCACGATGTGACGCCAGAACTCGTCGACGTTCTCCGAGCCCGGGAAGCGTCCGGCCAGACCCACGATGGCGATCGGCTGCGGCGCGGCGGGCCCATCGGACACGGGCTCCCGTCGCGTGCGTGCCAGCGGTTCGCGACGGATCAAACGCGCATCGCCCGCTTTTTCGGCCGGCGCGGCCGGCGCCGTTTTCCGCCACTTCTCCGCGAATTTGTCTGCATGCTTCCCGATCAGATGGCGCGCGATCGCCCGCACCGTCGTGTGCTCGAAGAACAGGGTCGGCATGAGCTCGAGCGCGAAGGCCCGGTTCAGGCTGTTCGCCAGCTCGGTCAAGCGGATGGAGTCGAAGCCGTATTGCGGCAGCTCGGCGTCGAGCTCGATTCGCTCCGGCGCGATCTTCTGCTGCTCGGCAATCATGCGCCGCAGCTCCGACTGGAGCCTTTCAAGCGCCGCGCCCGAGTCATTGTTCCCACCGTTGCCCTGCGCCGCTTCCACCGCGTGCTCGCCGCCTTGAAGGAGCTTCGCGCGAATCGCGGCGGCATCGCCGTGCAACACGAGCACGTGCGCGGAGCGCGCATCCAAGGCGCGATCAAAGGCAGCGATGCCGGCCTCGGTCTCCATGGGAGTCATCCCCGAACGTTGTTTCATCAGGATCTCGTTCTGCTCGTTCATGCGCATGCCTCCGCTTCGCCAGAGCGGCCAGGCGATGGAAAGGGTCCGGCCATGCCTCCGGCCCTCCGCGACCAGACGGTTTCGCCGCTCCGCAAAGCCATCGAGGAAGGCGTTTGCGCCCGCGTAGTCCGACTGCCCCGCGTTGCCAAAGCTGCCGGTGAGCGACGAGAAGAGGACCAGGAAATCGAGCTCCAGCCCGCTCGTGGCCGCGTCGATCGCCAAGGCGCCCGCGACCTTCGGACGCCAAACCCGCGCGATGGCGTCCGGTCGTTTCTCAAGGATGTAGGCGTCCTCGATCACACCGGCGCTGTGAATCACGCCGCCAAGAGGGCCGCCGGCCGCCAGAATGGTTTCCAGCATCCGCTCGACCTCGTCACGGTCCGCGATGTCTCCCTGCAGATACCGGACCTCGGCGCCGCGTGCCTGCAAATCCCGCAGGACGGCCTGCTTCTCTTCGTCCAAGGGAGAGCGTCCGCTGAGGAAAACGCGCGCGCCGCGCTCCAAGGCATAGTGGCGTGCGAAAGCCCGCCCGATCCCGCCCAGCCCGCCCGTGATCCACACCGACGAGCCTTCGCGCAGCGGGGCCGCCGGAAGCGCTTCGGGCAACGTCAGCTCCCGAATCGAACGAAGCGCGCGCAGGCCCTTGTCGTCCCAGCGGACGTCGATCTCGTCGGCGGCTTGGCCAAGTTCGATCGCCACACAACCGAGCGCGTCGTCCGGCTTGGCCAGCACCTCGCGCGCCACGCGCAACACCTTCGCATCGATTCGCGAATGCTCCATGCGCGCGG
>CBIHRE010000309.1:0-6317 GCA_966212385.1 uncultured Akkermansia sp.
CCCCTTGCCGCTCCTGCTCAAACACGAAAGCTCGACTACCTATTCGGCCAAAGCGAGCTCAGCGGGACACCCTTAACGCAAATTCGACCCTAAAAGCCCCTGAGCTACAGGGGGGCCCTTGGCTGCAATTACCGCACGGCGTCCGCCTTAGCCTTGTCGGCGGCGAGCTTCTCTTCGAGGGCCTTGCGAGTAAATTTCAGGATGGACGCCTCAAGATGCCCGTCGGGATTGATGACGTAATCGTCCTGCACAAATTTGTGCATGCGGATTACATTGATACGAATGCCGCGCTCATCCTTCGCCGCGATAAAATCGGCGATGAAATTAGCGTATTCACGCTGTGCATTAAGAACCTTCACGGACTTGCGATTACCCTTGGCGTCGTATTCCGACCAGAGCCTGTCGCGTAACTCGTTGGACTTCAGGATACACATATTCCCCTGCTCCACCACGGGTAGCTTATAGAAATCCCGCAGTAAAAGCGCATGGGCTGGCGCGGAAGCCGCCATGAGCGCGAATGCAAAAACAGACACGCGAAAGGCGCGTTTGATGGTGGTGTTCATGTGCTATATGGATTGGCTAAAATGCCGGACCGCGCCGTGACTGCGGGGACCGCGCGGCAATATGCGGATCGCTGGTAGCGAGTGCTGGCGATGCTCCCTCAAGCGCCGCCGCCCGGTTGAAATCATGCGTGGGTGTGGCAGAGGCCGTGATGCCGCTGCTCAAAATTCCGTCATCGAATAGTCCGGCTTCCAAGTCACCGCTAGCGCTGGCCTCCGCTAATGCCGCGCTCACTGCGGGCGTATCGGGCAACACCGGGTCATGATCGTGCGCAGCCTTCAGATGCGCATGATAGCCCTTTCGCATGGATGGGTCGTGTCGTTCCATCTCGGCCAGCAATCGTTCGCGCAATTCAGGCGAAGCCTTGTCCAACTCCTCGAATATCCGGGCCTTCGCCGCCGCTTCTTTTTCACGAATTTCGCGCTCCGTCATGCCACCGGTATTTTCGCGGGCCAAAACCGCCCGGTAATCTTCGGCCAACGTCTTCCAGTTTTTGGAAACAGCCTCGTCTCCGGAAAGCGCTTGCTGGTGCCTGAGCAGTTCTTCCGCTTCGTCAGAGGCAAGCGGCCCTTCCTTGGCCTTCTCTTCCAATCGTCGGATGGTCTCAGCCCGAGTATCCTGCAAGGCGCGGAACCAATCGCTCTCAATCACGCGCTGGCCCTCTTCGATGGCCGATCCAGTTTTCTTTAGTTGCAGATATGCATCGACATACTCCTGTCCACGGTCGATTCGCCACTGCTCAACCGCCTCGACAAAGCGCTCGTAGTGTTCATCACGCTGCTTCTTCTCCTGCGCCTCTGGCGCGGCGGGTCCGGAGCGATTGGCAATCAGGGCGTTATAAGCCGCGAGTATAAATGGCGGCACCCCACTCTCCGGCATATTCGCCAGCACCGTGTGCAAATCGACCTCGCCCCGGCGATAGCGCTCAATGATGCCGTCGCCGCCTTCTTCCCCGTCCGCCGGGTGCCCTTCCAATGATGCAGTCCGTTCCGTCATCCCACTACCCCGCACTACCCGGAAATCGGGTGTTTTTGCCTGTATCCATCCTATTGGAAACTGATTAAGAATATGAAAACGCCACCCCCTGCGGGCAACCGGTATACGGGCGCATTCAAAATGCATCGGCGTAGTTTTTTCCCGCATGCCCATGGTAAAAAGGTGCTAAGTGTTTGATTTTTAAGGTTGGGAACCAGAATGAGGATTCTGGTTCACGCGAGGTGAAGGAGGCGGGCGTGTTTAGCGGCAGCGGTGGTCGCAAATACCTGAACGGCGCAGAGCGGAAAAGGCTGTTGGCCGCCATTGAGGCCGAACCAGACGCCGAGGTGCGGACCTTCGCACTCACCCTCTTTCACACGGGTTGCCGCGTTTCAGAGGGGCTAAACCTGACAGTGGAACGCGTGGACCTCTCGCAACGAATGGAGGTGTTCGAGACCCTGAAACGGCGCAAACGCGGACATTTTCGAGGGGTGCCGATCCCAGACATGCTATGCGAACTCATCCGTCCCTTGGTCTGCGGGCGCGAACCTTCTGTCCGTGTTTGGGGGTTTTCCCGCACGACTGCCTATCGGAGAATTAAGGATCTCATGCGCCAGGCCGGGATCGACGGAAGCATGAGTTGCCCGAAAGGCCTCCGGCATGGCTTCGCCGTGGCTTGCCTTGACCAAGGTATCCCAGTGACGACCGTGAAAAAATGGCTCGGCCATGCGAGGCTGGAAACAACCGCCATTTACCTCGATGTGGTGGGTGAGGAAGAACGCGCGTTGGCGGGGCGCCTATGGGCTCAATCGGAAGGGGAGGCGTAGCGTTGAAAACTTGCACCCACTCGCGTCATCGTGCCTTTGGCAGCTCCGCGTGAAATCGTAAATATTTGACGAAGGCAACCACGTCCGGCTAATACGGTTTTAGCTCAACTTTCGTGTCCAGTATTGTTGAGCTAGAAACCCCAATTTACAGGTGCCCTATGGAGCAGTGGCTCGAACGGATCAAGAAGTCTCTATTCCCGCTAAGCGTAGAGAAGGCTGATATTCGAAAAGTTCTTCAGGAATGGTTTTATACCGGAGAGACAAACGACCTGGAATATCCAGAAGAGGACTGTGAACTGTGCGGGCACCAAGACATTCGATATCAGTTTACGATAAGGAATAAGCACACGGAACATGAATTACTCATCGGTTCCGAGTGTATTACTCGCTTTGACATCCCGGCCCTCGATGATGCCGGTGACGCTCTTTCTAGCGAAGAGACTAAGAAGGTAGTCGCTAAGGACAGACAAAAATTAATCACCGATGCCAAACAGCGCCGTATGATTAAGACCTTAGTAGAGCTGAAAAAGAGACAAGAGGACTTCGACGTGGATTCCTTCGTTGGGTATTTTAGAGAACGCGGGGCCTTCACACCAAAGCAGCTAGCGCTTGTGATCTGGCGGCTTCAACATCACAAAATTCCCTACCACCCCACGGATTTTAAGCTCACTATAAAAAGAGGCAGAGAAAAGGAACAGCTTTTGGGGCTACGCGATTTTCAGATCGCTGCAATAATGCCGTGCCTTTCCTCTGCGCAGAAAAAATTTCTGGCAGACAATCAAAGCCGAACGTAGGAACGCAGTTCTTGGCGCTACGTCTTTGGACGGAGCGACAAGCGAAAATCGCTTGCGGCTTCATGGGAACTCACCAAATTTGGACGCGAACCAGAATCCTCATTCTGGTTCACGGCGGTCGTAGTCGGCGTTTTGATGTTTTTCGCCCCGTCCATGTCTGGAAAAGCTATGGAGTTTCTCTGCTTCGCAAGCCCGAGCGAACGGAGAAACTGGTAGGGGTTACCTTTAATTAAGTGGCTTAGCTAATTAAAGTTAGATGCCTATTTTTAATTAGGGCAGCTCGACCGGGCGGCGCGTTGCGATATTTCCTTTATTAACAAGGGCTTGAAAATCTATTGGAAAATCCGTCACACCGTGCTATAAATTCCGTCATGTATCAGAGGAACCTCACTGCCAAAGTTGCCGAAAGCATCCGGTTTAGCTCAGCTACCCTCGTAAACGGCGCTCGGCAAACAGGTAAAAGCACGTTCATCCAGACCGACTTCGTCGAGCCGAACGGTTTCGGCTACGTCAATTTAGACGATCTGAACCTGCTGCGCTTGGCCAAAAACGATCCGCTGACTTTCCTGAGCCAGCTTCCAGCCCGCGCGGCCATCGACGAGATCCAGCGGACGCCCGAAATCCTCCTGCCGATCAAGAAACTGATCGACGAGGCGCGGGAAACCCGTCGCTTCCTGCTCACAGGGTCCGCCAATATCCTGACCCTGCCCAAGCTGTCGGAGTCTTTGGCCGGTCGCATGGAAATCCATACGCTCTGGCCGCTTTCCCAAGGGGAAATCCGGGGCATCAAGGAACAGTTCATCGACTTCGCCTTTTCCGACGCGCTGCCCCCAACTCCGCCACCTTGTTCGCAAAGGGAGTATCTGGATGCAGTCATTCAGGGCGGATACCCGGAAGCCCTGGCGCAAATGCGGGCCGGACGCGGCCCGGCGTGGTTTGACTCTTACCTCGCGACCATGCTCCAGCGGGACATCCAGGAGATTTCCCGGATCGAGGGGCTGACCGAATTGCCAAACGTGCTTGAGATTATCGCCTCTCGCGCGGGCAATCTGGTCAACGTCGCCGACATTGCCCGCGTCACGAAACTGAACGCCAGCACGCTCAAGCGCTACATGACGCTCCTTGAGATGGTATTTCTCATCGTCGAGATACCCGCATGGGGGCGTAACTCCGAAAAGCGGTTTACCAAAAGCCCCAAGATATTCGTCAACGACACCGGCCTGCTGTGTTACCTGCGCGGCCTGAACCGGCAGGCCCTCGAACGCGAACGCACCTTCCTTGGGAGCGTCCTTGAAAACTTCGTGGTGATGGAGCTGACCAAGCAATGCGGCTGGGCCGCGATGAAATGCGGCTTGCTGCACTTCCGCACGCACGGCGGCGACGAGGTTGATGTCGTGCTGGAAGCGGCCGATAAGCGGGTGGTGGGTGTGGAGGTCAAGGCGTCGATGGACGTCCACCCAAGCGACTTCAACGGCCTGCGCGCCCTTGCTGCCGCCGCAGGCGACCGCTTCCATCGTGGGTTCCTGCTCTACACAGGCAATGACGTTCTGCGTTACGGCGACAATCTGTGGGCCTTGCCGATGTGCTCGCTTTGGAATGCACCGCAGGGCGCAGGCGCATAAGGGGAAAAGCACATGGAAATCATTCTGACGCCAGACATGGAAGAAATTATCGCGGAACAGATAGCTTCTGGGGCTTATAAAAACGCCGATGAGGTTATCAGCGCCGCCGTGCGGCTGCTCATGGAAAAAGGCAAAACCTAGCCATTAGCTGACGGGGACATTTCGTAGCCTCCGTCTTTAATTAATTTTATGCAGCGCTCTTTCTCCAACTACCGGGGTCTTTATCCCATCCCTGCGGCCACCATCGACGAGACTCAAATCTCCGGCATGGGCGGTGCCTTTGCGCCTTCGCTAATGCTCCCGATCCATCTTGATGGAGGCTTTGCGGCAATAGGTGCCAAGGAAGCCATTCGCTTTGAACGCATGCGTGGCGCGCTAACGCTACCGTCAGGGGAAGAAATTACATTGAGAGACGCGCATGTCGGACTGTTCGTGAGTCCGGCTTACGCCAGCTCGGACCATGTTGTGCATCTTCAATTTCCGCTCGATGCTGGGCGGATCGAGGCTCTCGAAAAATGCCGGAACGGCGGAGATGTGAAGCTAAGGCTACTGCTGCGGATGGACGCAGAACAAATGCATGCCGTTGCCGAGATACCGGCCAGCGCCCCCTATCCGGCAACGCCAGTTTGGGGATACGTCCAAACCCACAGACTAGAGCTTTCTGAAGATATAACCATTTCGCGCTCAACCTGGATTGATAGAGTTCACCAACAGATTGGGCGGGGGACGATCCATTTGATTGAATTGCCTGCGGTGCCCATTGAGCAAACCGAGGCGATTGGCAAAGCCTTTGCCGCGCTCAAACAGGCACAGTCCCATCATCGCATGGGCAATTATGACGATGCGGTGGGCAAGTGCCGGATTGCGATGGAATCCTTGTGGGAGATGGTTGATGGGCCGGAAAAGGACAGCGAGGGACGCCCCAAGCGTATCCCCAAACTTAAATCTTCGTGGGAAAGCAAACTCGGGAAAGCGACCTATGAATGGCTGAACGCCTCGCTTACAGCCATGAAGCAAGCGGCAAACCCTACGGCCCATAACCCCGATCCGCATTACGACCAATTCCAGTCGCAAATGATACAGGCCATTGTGACGACATTGGTAAGTTATGCCGCGCGGAGGCAAGACGCGATTAATTGATACATCAGCAGCGAAAACAAGAGGGCACCCTTAAGGCTCGCAGCGCGGATCTTTGAATTTCGCAGCAACGTTTGGCAATGCGCCCTTTTGCGACAAGAGACGTATTGAATAGATGCGGCGGGCCATATTATCGGTGACGCCTTCGACCGCTTTCAACTCATTCGCTGTCGCATAGAAAATGGCCTTAGTTGTCGGGAAATGATCTATGAGCCGCGTAGCGGCGTTATAAGCATCGCAAACAGTGTCATTATTCACCCCTCCCTCGAATAATATATTACTAAGGGCGGCGCGATCTCGATAAGACTTCGGCACTCATAAATTCTCCCGCTACGAATTAAAGACAGGGCAATAATTGCAAAAAATACACAATATGTCAATTTAATATAAGTAACCATCCT
>CBIHRE010000310.1:0-6305 GCA_966212385.1 uncultured Akkermansia sp.
CCGCTCTCGCCGCTTTCCGGGCGATTCGGCCATACGCCGTCCGCGTGGCCGGCGCAGGCGGGGTGACCGCAGGTGTCCGGGCTCTGGATTGATCCCCTTTCCCCGTCCTTCGTTTATGCATCTTTCCGTCTCGTTTGCTTCTCTCCGCCGGGTCGTGGCCGTCGGCCTCGGGCTTGGTCTCGCCTGCACGGCGTCGGCCCAGATCACCGCGCGCGGTTTTGGCACGTCCAATAACGGCAGGGTCGTGGCCGACTTCGGATCGTCGGCCGATTCGCTGATCAGCGCGGCCATCCAGACCGACGGCAAGATCGTCGCGGTGGGATTGATCACCTACGCCCTGGGAAACCAGGACGTGCTGGTCGTGCGCTACAATTCCGACGGCACTCCCGACACCTCGTTCAACGGCACCGGTCGGCGCGCCTACTCGCTTGGCTCCTTGGAGGAACGCGCCACGGCCGTCTTCGTCCAGTCCGACGGAAAGATCGTCCTCTGCGGCTACGTCAACTTCGGCTCCCCGGCGCAGGACGACATGTTCATCATGCGCCTCGGCTCCACCGGCGCGCCCGACGCCACTTTCAATTCCCAGGGTTACCTCACCTTCAACTTCGGCGGCACCTTCGACCGCGCCTACGGCGTTTCTCCCGCCCCCGGCGGCGGCTACTACGTCGGCGGGTCTAGAAACAACGGATTGCGCTGGGATTTCGCCCTCGCGCGCATCACCTCCGCCGGGGCCCTCGACACCACCTTCGACACCGACGGCAAAGTCACCATCGCCGCCACCACCAGCAGCAACGAAGCCTTCGCCCTCGCCGTGCAATCCGACGGCAAGATCCTGCTCGCCGGTCGGGGCAACGAGTCCTCCTACGTGTGGCCCGTCGTTCGTCTCACCACCTCGGGCGCTTTGGACACCAGCTTCGACGGCGACGGAAAAGCCCTCGTCTCGATCGGCCTCAACGCGTCCCAATCCACGGCGCTGGGCATGGCGATCGCCTCCGACGGAAAAATCGTTCTCGGCGGCGTGGCCCGCAACACCGCCAACACCTACAACATCGTGGGCCTCGCCCGCCTCACCACCGCCGGGGCTCTCGACACCACGTTCGACGGCGATGGTCTGCGCACCCATGATCTCGGGGCGAACTTCGCCGTCACCGCGATGCTTCTCTCCGCCGACAACCGTCCTATCATCATTGGCAACAACGCGACCAACGATATCCGCGTGCTGCGCTACACCAGCACGGGCGGCAACGACACCAGCTTCGCGGGGACCGGCGGCCTCACCATCGATTACGGCAGCCTCGGCGATCGCGCCTACGGCGGCGTGGTCCAGCCCGACACCAAGATCCTCGTGGTCGGCGACGCCAACGGCGATCTCGCCATGGCCCGCTTCATCCCCGACGGCACGCCCGACGTGAAGTTGACCGCCACCGTCACCCTCCTCGGCCTCGCGCAGGAATACACCGGATCGGCCCGCGTCGTCACCGCCGCCACCACCCCCTCCGGCCTGCCCGTCGCCATCACCTACAACGGCGGCGCCACGCCACCCGTCGCGATCGGCGACTACACGGTGGTCGGCACGGTCAACAGCCCGCTCTACCAAGGCTCCTCGACCGGCACCCTCACGGTCTCTCGCGCCTCCCAGACGATCACCTTCGCCTCGCCCGGCGATCGCGTCCTCGGCTCCGCTCCCTTCGCCGTCGCGCCGACCGCGAGCTCCGGGCTGCCGGTCGAGGTGATCGTGCTTTCCGGCCCGGCCACCATCTCCAACAAGACCGTCACCCTCACCGGCACGGGCCAGGTGACGCTGCGCGCCTCCCAGGAGGGCGATTCCGTCTATCAACCCGCGCCCTCCGTCGACGTCTCCTTCGAGGTCGTCTCCGCCTTCTTGTCATGGATAAGCGGATACAGCGTGGGCGCCGCCGTCGGCCCCTCCGACGATCCCGACGCCGACGGCCTGCCAAACCTGCTCGAATACGCCCTCGGCGGCCAGCCCGACTCCGCCCAGAGCGCCCCGGCGCCGGTGGCGACGGTCTCGGGCGGCCTCCTGCGTCTTGCCTATCCGCGCGCCCGCGCCGACGTGACCTACACGGTCGAGACCAGCACCGCGCTCGAGTCCGAGCCGTGGACGAGCGCCGGCGTCACGCAAGACACCACGACACCGGTGGGCCAGACCGCCCTCGCGACCATCCCGCACGACCCCGCGACCACGCCGCGTCGCTTTCTCCGCCTCCGCGTCTCGCTCTGACACGACCCGGCTTTTCGGACCGAGGTGTTTTGCACCCGCCAAAGCGCTTGGGCCAACACGGCAGGCGCCTCCCAAGCGGGAGGCCGATTGGTGACGCATCGCTTGGCGGCGCGTCCACCGGCCCGGAGGCGTGTGCACGCGCCGGCTTGCGCTTTCGGCGGGCGTGGAGGTTTGTCTTCGCATGAGTATCGTCCCGGCGAAAATGAGGGCGGCGGGCATGGCCGCTTGCGCGCTTCTGGCGGGAGGTTTTGCGGCGTCGCCTGCGGCCTTGGCGGAGGAGGGGAAGGCGCCCGCCGCGCCTCCGCCGGTGACCGCGCCGACGCGCGAGCAGGTCGCGGAGATCCATGCGGTGGCGGAATCGCTGTGGGATGCCCTCGTGCCGGAATCGATCAAGGCGGAGTATGAGTTGATGGGGCCCGACGAGCTGATGGCGTTTTTCAAACGCCTGGAATCGGCGGGCACGCAGGAGGATTTGAAAGAGTTCGCAGGCCTGGCGCCCGAGACACGCGCGGCGATCGCCGCCATGCAGGCGTCGCCGGACTACGCCGACTATGCGGACTGGCTGCGCGAACAGCTCGCGGATATGGAAGTGGCTCAGGAGGTGACGACGCCGCCCGTGCCTCCCATGCCTCCGGACGGGCCGACGAAACCGCCGCTTCCGCCGCCACCGCCGAAGGCCAAGGAAAGCGTGCCGCTCTACGAGCTCTGGGTCGGGCGCGTCGGGCGGCGTCCGCGGCCGCCGCTCGCGGACGAGCATCTGCCTGTGGTGCGGGAGGCCTTCGCGGCCGAGGGCGTGCCGGAGGCGTTGGCCTGGCTGGCGGAGACCGAGAGCTCCTTCAATCCCAAGGCCCGCAGTCCCGCCGGGGCGCGCGGGCTGTTCCAGCTCATGCCCGACACGGCGAAAGCGCTCGGCTTGTCGCTCCTGCCCTTCGATCAACGCACCCAGCCGCAGGCGAGCGCGCGAGCGGCGGCGGCGTATTTGAAAAAACTGCACGACCGGTTTGGCGACTGGCCGCTCGCCTTGGCCGCCTACAACGGCGGAGAGGGCAGGGTGAGCCGGATGCTGAAGGAGCGGGGCGCGAAGGATTTCGCGGGCATCGCGGAGCACCTCCCCGCGGAAACGCGTCTTTACGTGCCCAAGGTGCTCGCGACCGTGCGCGTGCGCGCCGGCGTGACGCCTGCCGAGCTGGCCGCGCCCGCCGCCGCGCCCAAGGCGCCGTGAGCGACACGACTTCCTGGGTTTGACCTTTGTCAGGACCGATCAGCCTAGATCCGGCAGTAGCCCCGACGAAAGATCGCGCAAGATGCTGAAACAGATGTCGATTGCAGCGCCCCGAAGGCGCACCTGGAAGGTGCGGCGAGCGGGTGATGCGATCGGCAGATGATCAGCAGGTTGTGCGAGATGAGCCGCGGCTACTGCCGGTTCTAGGATCAGGGGCACGTTTCGCGCCTCTGTCACAAATCCGAACCCTGGCCCGTCTTGATTGGTGATGAACACACGCACCAGTTCCCGGCCTTCCCTCAAATTCGTCGTCCTCGGCGGCACCGGCCTCATCGGCAAGCCTCTCGTCGCGCGCCTCCGCCAGCTCGGCCACGCCGTCGTCGCGGCCTCGCCTTCGCAGGGCGTCAACGCCGTCACCGGCGAAGGCCTCCCCGCCGCCTTCGCCGGCGCGCACACCGTGATCGACGTCTCCAACTCGCCATCCTTCGAGGATGCCGCGGTGCTCGATTTCTTCACCCGCTCCACGCGCAATCTCGTCGACGCCGCGAAAGATGCCGGCGTCCGCCACCTCGTCGCGCTCTCCGTCGTCGGCGCCGATCGGCTTCCCGACAGCGGCTACATGCGCGCCAAGGTCGTCCAGGAAAACCTCCTCCGCGCCTCGGGTCTGCCCCTCACCTTGGTGCGCGCCACCCAGTTCTTCGAGTTCGCGCAAGCCATCGCCTACGGAGGCACCGTCGCCGGCGAGGTGCGCCTGCCGCCCGCCGACATGCAGCCCGTCGCCGCCGCCGATGTCTCCGCCGCGCTCGCCGATCTCGCGCTCGCGGCGCCGGCCGGCGCGACGCTCGAACTCGCCGGCCCCGAAAAACTCAGCCAAGCCGATTTCGTCCGCGCCGAGCTCGCGGCCACCGGCGACTCGCGCCCCGTCGTGGTCGATGCCGCCGCGACCTATTTCGGCGCGAAGCTCTCCCGCGACGCCCTTGTGCCCGCGGGCCCCTCGCCGCTGCTCGCCCCCACCCGCCATGCCGACTGGCTCGCCAGGCGCGTCACCTCAGCCAAGCTCCCCGCCACCGTATGATCGATGCCTTCAACACCCACCGGCGTCTCCTCTTCGGCATCGCCTACCGCATGACCGGCCAGGTCGGTGAGGTCGAGGATGTGCTGCAAGATGTCTGGCTGCGGTGGCAAAAACAGGACCCTGCCGCCGTCCAGTCCGCGAAAGCCTGGCTCGTCTCCGCCACCACGCGCCTGTGCATCGACCGCCTGCGCTCCGCGCGCCACCAGCGCGAGAGCTACTACGGCGTGTGGTTGCCCGAGCCGCTCATACCGGTCCACGAGGTCGACGGAGCGCAGGCCGCCGAGCTCGCCGACTCTTTGAGCATGGCCTTCATGCTCCTGCTCGAATCGCTCGGCCCGGCGGAGCGCGCCGTGTTTTTGCTGCGCGAAGTATTCGATTACGACTACTCGGAGGTCGCGTCCATCGTCGGCAAATCCGAGGCCGCCTGCCGCCAGATCGTCAGCCGAGCCCGGCAAACGCTTAAAGCTCCCGCCAAACAGCCGTCCGCCCCGCCCACGGAGCAGGCGCGCAAGCTGATGGAAACCTTCCTCGCCGCGACCGCCTCCGGGGACATCGAAGGCATGCTCGCGCTCCTCGCCGAGGACAGCCGCCTCCTCAGCGACGGCGGCGGCAAGGTGCGCGCCGCCGGTCGTCCGATCCTCGGCCCCGACCGCGTCTCGCGTTTCCTGATCGGCGTTTGGCCCAACTTCGTCGGCGCGATGGAGCACCGCCGTGTGGACATCAACGGCGCCCCCGGCCTCCTCATGACGCGCGAGGGCAAGCCGCAATACGCCTTCTCCTTCGAGACCGAGGACGACCGCGTGCGCGCCATCTACATCGTCTGCAATCCGGACAAGCTCCGCCACCTCGCCTGAGCAGGGTGTTCCGCTTCCAACAGTGGACGGGCGCGTCTCCGCGTCCGTGGATCGAGCCCCCGGGCCGATCCGCTCCGGCCGGCTTTGGCTAACGGGAGGCCGGAGGTAAAACCGGCGCGTCGATTTGGGATGGAGACTTTCCCGCCAGCTGTTCCGCTTTTGCCCTGCGCCCAAGGGCGTCGTTTATCCCCATGCGTCATCTTCGTAGCCAAGCGGAACCATGAAGACGATTTTGGCGCTTCTCCTTTTCGTGTTCTTTTGCTGGGCGGACTTGCCCGATCGCTGGAACGCGGAACTGGCGGGGGCAATGCCGGCGACCCTTTCCAATTACTCCAATAGCGGCACTAGGCGGCGCCCCTGGCGCGCCGAGCTCAAAACGGAGGACGGGAGCACCCTTACGAACAGCGACAATTGGTCGTTCAGGTATCTTCGGGTCGGGGAAAAGACGGAATGGACCCAGGCCAGGAAGGTCTACGCCGGCGGCTTCTTTCTGCGATGGAGCATCTACGCGGTCGTTTTGCCGTTGATCTTGGCTTTGGCGGCCTACGACCTGATCCGGATTTTTAGGGGACGACGCTCCAGCCCCGGCGAACACGAGAAAACATGACCTACAAAGACAACTGGAACACCGGCACGCGCCGATTCACGCTGCACGACGACAAGCTCGTGATCGCTATAAAGACCACGGGATTTATGTCCCGGGAAGTCACGATTCCGCTCAACGATCTGAAGCCGCATTGTGATGAGGGGCACAAGCGCTCCAGCTTGTTGTTCCTCGGCGCGCTGTTTGTTTTGTTCGCGGGTTTTTGGCTGTTGTCTCTTCGGGGAATGCATAACGCCCGATCGCTCCCGATAGGCATCATCCCGTTGGTGATCGGCGTCGTGTTATGCGCGGTGGGTGCGAGGCGGCGG
>CBIHRE010000311.1:0-6252 GCA_966212385.1 uncultured Akkermansia sp.
TTGCCACGAAGCCGACACGATGAACCTTCGCGTGTCGCGTCCGGCCTTTCTCGAAGGCATCCGTGCGCTGGCCGCCTCGGGCGAGCCGACGCCCCATTTGCCGAGCATCGAGCGTTGGCGCAAAGAGGAGAAACCGGCGCGCGCCTACGACCCGAACCTCGACGCCTCGCGCCAGGAGATGCGCTCGCTCGTCTGCGCGCAGTGCCACGTGGAGTATTATTTCCGCGGGAAGGAAAAGATCGTGACCTATCCTTGGTCGAAGGGCCTGAAGGTGGAGCAGATCGAGGCCTACTACAACGAGGTCGGGCACACGGATTGGACGCACGCCGAGACCGGCGCGAAGGTGCTCAAAGCGCAGCACCCCGAGTTCGAGCTCTGGAGCCAGGGCATCCATGCGCGCAGCGGCGTCGCCTGCGCCGACTGCCACATGCCCTACATCCGCGAAGGCGCGGTCAAGACGAGCAGCCACCACGTTCGCTCGCCCCTGCTCGACGTTTCCAAGTCCTGCCAGAGCTGCCACCGCGTGCCGGAAAAGGAGATCATCGCCCGGGCCGAGGCCATTCAGGATCGCAACGCCGACCTCCTGCGTCGCGGCGAGGCCGCGGTCGTCTCGCTGATCGTGCGTCTCGCCGACGCCAAGGCCAAGGGCGCGGACGACGCCTCGCTGGCCAAGGCGCGCGATCTTCAGCGCAAGGCCCAGTGGCGCCTCGATTTTATCTCCGCGGAAAACTCCACCGGCTTCCATGCTCCGCAAGAGGCGGCGCGCATCCTTGCCGAGGCGATCGATTACGCGCGCCAAGGCGAACTGGCGGTCGATGCCCGCGCCGTCTCGATCCCCGAGAAAACGTCCGACCGCGCCGGCGCCGGACGGCCTCCCGCCGAGTTGAAATAGGCCCGCGCAGGGGGGGGGCTCTGCGCTGGGGGCCGAGGGGGTAACTGGAAGTGGCGCCAAAATCTCCGACCACAGGTGGTGGAGCGGCTTGACCCACTGTAAGGGCCGGAGACAAGGGTGATGGGTGTTCGAGACATGGGTAACGCCATCAGGTCATTTTTCGATCAGGTGTTTTGGCGGGTGTAGATGGATCTGAGTTGGTGCTTGGCGGCGGGCGGCGCGGCGAAGTCGAGGCGGCCGATGCGCATGGGACCGAAGAACACCTCCCACTGTCCGTCGGCCTGCGCGCTTGGGCGCAGGCCGATAGGCAGTCCGGAAGGCGCGCCCGATCTGCCAGGTCTGGCCTTGGACGGTGAACACTCCGGTGTCGCGCACGCGCTTGACCGTGTCGGTCTGCGGATACTCCGAGGGAAGCGGCTGGTCGGGCATGGACCGGGGGCTCGGGCGATAACGAGTGGCCGGCGTGGCGCCGCCCAAGGCGTCGTGCGGGCGCTCGTGGTTGTAGACGTGGTGGAAGCGGGGGAAGCGCTCGGCGCACTCGGCCAGGTTGCTCCAGCCGCGTCGGTCGATCAGCTCGGTCTTGAGGGCGCGGTGGAAGCGCTCGTCCTTGCCTTGGGTCTGCGGATGATAGGGGCGGCCGTGCAGCACGTCCACGCCCAGACGCAGCAGCCACACGCCCAGCGCGGTGTAGGGGGCGCTGTCGTCGCCCCACGGCGCCCCGTTGTCGCAGAGGATGGCCGCGGGCAGCCCGTGCCTGCGAAACGCGCAGGCGAGATGCTCGCGCACCGTCCGGCCCTGTTCATCCGCGCAGGCTTCCAGCGCCACGTTGTAACGACTGTGGTCGTCGAGCAGGGTGAGCGGGTGGCAGCGTCTGCCGTCCAAGGTCGGAAAGTGCCCCTTGAAATCCATCTGCCAAAGCTCGTTGGCCTGCGCCCGCTCGAACCGCTCCCAAGCGGTGTGCTTCGAGCCCTCCCTCATCGGCAACCCGTGCCGGCGCACGATCTGGGTGCAGGTGCTCGCCGCCGGCACCGTGGTCTCCCCCATGTCCTGCAGGCGTCGGCGCAGCTTGCGGCCTCCCCACGCCGGATGCTCCCGGCGCAGCGCCACCACCTTCTCCTCCACCTGCGCTTCGCACTTGGCCGGGTGCGTCTTCGGCCGGCGTGACCGGTCCTTCAACGCACAGCTCCGCGAAACTCGTCTCCTTCTTCTCGGCCAGCTCCAGCAACTCACGTCTTTGCATCTCAAGGGTAGCATTCATCCAAGGCATCTCCCGGTGTTACCCATGCCTCCGAACGCTGTAACCCATGTCTCCGGTCCATACAGACCTCAAGACGCTCCACCACCCGTGGTCGGGCGTTTTTACACCACCTCCTGTTGCACCCTAGGCGGCGGGGACGGCGAATTGACGATTGCTTACGCCGAGGGAGGCGCGACCTTTGGCGGTTCCGATTTTAGCACCTTACACCTGATCCATCCGCAGAACCTTATGAGCAACGACGCGCAGTCCCTGTCCGGCAACGCCGGCAATGTTTCCTCTCCCGACGCCTGGCCGGTGGCGGCCCGTTTGCTGGTGCGCTGGCTCGACGAAGAGGTGCGCGCCGACGCTTTGCTCGATACGGTGCAGCTTTCCGGCGGGGCGCGCGCGCGTTGCCAGCACCTGTTTTATGGAGCGATTCGCAACTACGGGCGTATCGAAAACGTGATCGCGCGGCTCGTGCGGTTGCGTCCGCGCACGCGGGTGATGGCGATCCTGCTCCTCGCCGGCTACGAGTTTATCGAGGGCGGCGGTGAAGGCCATGCGGCGAAGGTCGGCCACCACGCGGTGACGCAGACGAAGCAACTGGCCAGCGAGTCGGAGGCGCGGCTGGTGAACGCCGTCGTGCGCAAGCTCGCCGAGGCGCTGGCGGCGCAGAAGGCGCCGGGCAAGGTCGCGACCGCCGAGGCCTTGGGCGATTATTACTCGACCCCCGATTGGCTGGTGGAGCGTTGGCTCGCGCAATTCGGCGCCGAGGCCTCCCGCGTCCTGCTCGAGTGGAACCTGAAGCCGGCCCCGGTGCATGCGCGCCTGCGCGTGGCGGGCGCCGGGACGCCGGAGTGGCTGGAGGCGACGCAGTGGCCGGATTGGTTTGTCGTGAAAAGCGGCCACTGGGCGGAGGTGGGCGCGGCTTTGTCCGCCGGAAAGATTTATCTCGCCGATCCGGGCACGCGGCTGGCGATCGAGGCGACCGCCCCGAAACCGGGCGAGCGGATCATCGACGCGTGCGCGGCGCCGGGCGGCAAGAGCCTGGCGCTGGCGGACAAGATGGGCGAAGGCCTGCTCGTGGCGCTCGACGTCCCGGGCGCGCGGCACGAGCGGCTGGCGGAGAATCTCAAGCGCGTGCCCGCGGGCGTCTCCGCCAAACGCGTGGAAGGCGATCTGCGCCGCGCCTCGAGCCTCATGGGGATGCAGCCGGGCACCTTTGACGCGGTGCTGGTCGACGCGCCTTGTTCGAACAGCGGCGTGATGCGGCACCGCGTGGATGTGAAGTGGCGTTTGCAGCCGGCCGATTTCGGCAAACACGCGCGGCAGCAGGTGGAGTTGCTCTCGGCCGCGGCTCGCTGGCTGAAGCCGGGCGGACGTCTCGTCTACAGCACCTGCTCGATCGATGCGGAAGAGAACGCCGGCGTGGTCGCGAGCTTCCTGGGTGGCTTGGAGGGCAAGGACTTCGAGTTGGTTTCACAGGCCGTCGCGCTGCCTTGGGAAGCCGGGCACGACGGCGCGGGCGTGGCGGTTTTCCGCCGCAAGGGCGTGTAAGGCCCGGGCCTGCCCGGTCGGTGGCGCGCGGTGCGTCGACCGTCGCCAGGGTGGTCGCGGTGGCGCGGGGGGGCGGCCGGCAGGTTTACGCTACAAAGCGAAGCGGCGCGGCGATGCGAAACTGAGAACGGCGCCCCGCGTCAAGGTAGGTGGTCCGGGTCGGCGGCGCGGAAAAGCGCGTTCCTATCCGGCAGCGATCAACCTACAGCTCTCCCCGCCGATGTTTCGTCTTCCGTCCGCAAAACCGCTTGCTTCGTCGTTTCGTCTCGGTGCCGCCTTGTTCGTGCTCGGCTCCGCGTTGGGCGGGGAGCTTGTCGCGGCGCCGCAGCCGCCGGGCAAGCCGGCGCGCGCGGAGTTGTTGCCCGACGCCTTGGTCACCGCGCCTGCGCGCCAGACCACGATCACCAACGGGCCGTATCGCTACGACACCGAGGGAGTGCACATCAACGTCCACGGCGGCGGCGTGCTTTTTCACGAGGGGACCTACTACTGGTATGGCGAATACCGCAGCCCGAGAAAGGCAGGGCCTCCCGGCACGCTGGGCGTCGGCTGTTACACCTCGACGGATCTCTACAACTGGAAGCACGAGGGCGTGGTCATGCCGGTGGTGAACGACTCCGCGTCGGACATCACGGCGGGTTGCACGATCGAGCGGCCCAAGGTGATTTTTAACGCGAAAACGAAAAAATTCGTCCTGTGGTTTCACCTCGAGCTGAAGGGGCGCGGCTATGCGGCGGCGCGCACGGCCGTGGCGGTGGCGGATTCGCCGAAAGGGCCTTTCAAATTCATCCGTTCGCTGCGCCCCAACGCGGGACGCTGGCCCTTGGATTTTCCGGCAGACAAGCGCACGCCACTCACCGGCGATCAGGCGAAGGCCTTGATGATCGGAGACAAATTTCGCTCCGGGCTGCGCGACGGAGTCTACACGCGGCGGGATTTCGAGGGCGGCCAGATGGCGCGCGACATGACCTTGTTCGTGGACGACGACGCCAAGGCCTACCTCGTCGCTTCGGCAGAGGAAAACTACACGCTCGCCATCCACGAGCTGACGCCGGACTACCTCGACTTCACGGGTAAGTGGACCCGCGTGGCCCCGGGCGGCCACAACGAGGCGCCGGCCTTGGTGAAACACGAGGGGCGCTATCACCTGCTCGCCTCCGGCTGCACGGGTTGGGACCCGAATCCGGCGCGGGTGTTGGTGGCGGATTCGATCTGGGGACCGTGGAAGCAGACGCACAATCCCTGCGAGGGAACGAATCCGCACACGAAGATGGGTCCGGAAAAGACCTGGGGCGGCCAGAGCACCCACATCTTCGCCGTGCAGGGGAAACGCGACGCTTACGTGGCGATGTTCGACATCTGGCGCCCCAGGCCGCAGCTGATCGAGAGCGGCCACATCTGGCTGCCGGTGGAGTTTGAGGACGGCAAGATGGTCATCCGCTGGCGCAACGAGTGGGACTTGGGCGGTTTTGACCGGCGCTGACGCCTGGTTTCAGCGTTTCTCCTCCATGAGCCCGACCAGGTTGCCGTCGGGGTCGCGCACGAACGCGATCCAGAGGTCGTGATCGGGCATCTTGGCCACGAGGTTCGGGCCGCTCTCGTTTTTCGCGCCGCGCGCGATGATCGCGGCATGCGAGCCGGCGATATCCGAGACCGTGAAATAGAGAATCGAGTTTTGCCCGGCCTTTCCCGCGCCCTGCGGCGTGCTCAGCATGAGACGCACGCCGCCCGCATCGAGAAAGGCCAAGGTCGGCGCCGGGCTGAAAAGAAAGCGCAGTCCGAGCACGTCACGATAGAAGGGCAGGGCGGTGGCGACATCGGCGACGGTGATCGCGATTTGCCGGATGGTGGACAGACGGAGTCGGGCGGAGTTCACGTTAGGGGCTTGGGAATAGGCTATCTTTCAAAAGCGCAAAACCGGACTCTGTTGGTAATGCTTGCATCTTGCAATTGGCGTAGTGGATCGAGGCGAAGCTTGGGTAGGGAGCCGGATGGGCGCAGTTGATTATGGCGGTTACAGGCCGCCGGGTGCGAGAGCCGATGCTCCTGCACGGGATGTGACGCGACGCAGATGCCGTAGGCTTCGAAGTGATCGCTGGTCATCAAGCGGGCGGATTTGTAGCAACGGAAGATCGGACGCTGAAGCTCGGAGAGTCGCTTACTTGCCGGCTTGGGAGTGCTTACGCTCGACCGTGGAATTTGGGTGGTGTGTGCAGCACCGCTGTGGCTTCAAGTTCGCCCTTAGCAAATGACCGTCGGCGTTCATCCACTCGCAGGCTTCGACCAGCTTCTGCACTACAAGGTGCCGGAGACGCTGCGCGCGCAGGTGGAGGTGGGGTCCTTGGTGCGGATTCAGATCGTGAACCGGTTTCACCTCGGGATCGTGGCGGAGTTTTCGGAGCCGAAAGATTTTCCGGTCGAACGCTGCAAGCCGCTCGCGGGGCTGGCGTATCCGTTCCCGGCTTTGCCACCGTATTTGTTGAAACTGGCGAAGTGGATGAGCGCCTACTATGCGGCGCCGCTCGACGGGATCATCGAAACGATGCTGCCCGGCGCGGTGCGGAAG
>CBIHRE010000312.1:0-6244 GCA_966212385.1 uncultured Akkermansia sp.
CTGCGGGCTACGGCAACGAAGAATTCCAAGCGGGTTTTCTCTTGGGGGACTGGATCCATATGCATCGGGACGACTGGACCGAACTACGTTCCAGCGGATCAACTTCCCGCTACATCGTTCGCTACGAAACCGAGTATTGGAAGGGCTCCGGCGGCATCGTCGCGCCTTTGGTAGAAGTCTTGGCCGGGGAAAATGTCCTGATCTCTACCTCGGGAACCAGCGAGAAAGGCACCTGCACCGGCACCGCCTTCCCGTGGGAGGCGACCTACGAACTGCGCAACGGCGGCCATGTTCGTTGGACCAACAAGGAAAGCGGCTGCGCCTACAATCTGGCCTTCCGCGACGCCCACAACTGATCGACGGACTACACGGCTGCATCGATGCGCAAGGCATATCCTTGACGCCACGCTGAACGAACCGCCCGGGGATCATCCGATCCCCGGGCAGTTTTTCGTTCCGGCTCGAAACGTCGAAAACGACCGCGAAAGAACATGCGAATCCTCGCCTTACTTTTTTCACCCCTTGCCGTCGGCCTCAGCGCCCCCGGCTTCTCCGCCCCCAAGGAAACGGCCGCCTGTCCGATCTCGGAAACGGTGCTCGGGCCGGTGCCAAAAAAACTCAACGCCGTGCTCTCGCCCGATCAACGGCACATCGTCTACCCGATCACGGTCCTCCAAAGCGGAAAGAAACAAGTCCTCTACGACGGCCGGCCGATAGGCGCGGAATTTGCCGAGACCTTCGTCGCGTCATCTGTGGCCTTCGATCCAAAGGGGAGGCGTATCGCCTTCGCCCGCGTCCGCGAGACCGGCGATTGCACGAGCTGCGGCCCCGTCGGCAAATGGCGGGTCGCGATCGATGGGCGCGAAGATCCGGAATACGACGTGGTCAACAATCTCACCTTCGGCCACGACGGAAGCTGCTTCGCCTACGGGGCCATGCGCAAGATCGATGACACCAATCTGTGGTTCATGGTGGTCAACGGCGTCGAGACCTTCATCCCTTACGAAGCGATCTCAGCAAAGTCCCCCGCCTTCACCCCAGTGAGCTCCCGTCTGGTCTACATCGCTAAAAAAGGCGATAAGGCCACCGTCGTCGTCGATGGCCGGGAGGGACCGCTTCACGACAAAATCGTGCATCCCATCCCCTGTTTTAGCGACGACGGGCAACACATCGCCTATGTCGCCCGCGACTTCGACGCGGAAGGCGGCACGGACACGGTGATGTTGGACGGCAAGTCCGGCCCTCGCTTCGATTTCATTCCCGCGCAGTCCCTGATTTTCAGTCCAGACAGCCGGCGCCACGCCTACGGCGGTCAACGAGGCGGCGTGGTGCCGCAAGACCCAAGCACCTGGGTCGTGGTGGTCGATGGGAAGGCCGGCCCCGAATACGATCAGGTGGACCACATCTCCTTTAGCCCCGACAGCCGCCACGTCGCCTACAAGGCCCGCAAGGACGGCAAATGGACGCTCATCGTGGATGGCGCACCCACGCCCGCCTGTGATGAACTCGCGGACGGTTTTCCCGTTTTCAGCCCCGACAGCAGCCGCATCGCCTACGGTTTAAAAACCGACAACACATGGAAAGTGTGTGTCCAAGCTCTCCCCTCCCCCACGAAGACTGCGGGACCAACAGGCGTGATCGGCGACGCCTACGAAGGCGGCGTGGGCCTGATCACGTTCAGCCCCGACGGCAAACATCTGGCCTTCGGCGCGGCCCGGAATAAACGACGGATTGTCGTGGTCGACGGCGCGGTCCCTCTCGCTTGGTCGGAGCGTTCTTGGGACATGATGCGAAGTCTCGTCTACAGTCCCGACGGCACGCGCATCGCCTGCGAAGTCGGCACAAAAAACCCGACGAACGACGACAAATGGGAACTCGTCGTGGACGGGCGAACCCTGGATTTTCAGACCTTGGTGGGCGAGACGCTGGTGTTCAGCGCCGACAGCCGGCACTTCGCGTTCAAGATCATGAAAGGTGAAAACCAGCAGATGATCGTGGATGGGCGCCTGAGCCCCGAATACAAATCCATCAGCCATATCTTCGCCACGGCCGACAATGGTTTCGAATCGATCGTGATCGGTGAACAGCTCAGCCGCATAAAATGGCGCCCGTAATGAAGACCATTGGGATCGGCGTCGCGTTGATCACGAGTCTCGGCTTGGTTTTGGTCGCGTCCCGGCGATCCGAGGCCACGCCCGACAAAACGACGCCGCGATCGCTTCCTGCGGAGCGGTCTTCCGCGCCGAACCCTCCTCGCGATGACTACAAACGCACGGAAGAAAGGGCCACGCCTCACACTCGCGACGGTCCGGACCCGCTCGTCCGATCTACCCGGGAGAGCGCATACGCCGAGATCGCGATCATCGAAGACGATGGGCGCAGACGATCGATGCTTGATCGGACGTTTCAAAAATGGGTGCAGCAAGACGCCGCCGGCTCGGCGGATTTCGTGCTGACACTAGCCAACGAAGAGCAACGCAAGGAATCCATGGCGCACCTGATGCAAGCCTGGGCCACGCAAGAGCCCTCCGCGGCCTTATCGTGGTCGGCAAAGGCGTCCTTCGACAACGACTACGAGCGGCAGGTCGCCATGTCCATAATCTGCGCCCAAGTTGCCCGCACCGATCCGGTGGAAGCGCTGAAGCTCGCTTTGGAGCACAAGCTCGACGAATCACCCGATGGCCCCTTCGAAGGTCTGGCCGCCAGATGGGCCGAGACAGATCTGGAGGCGGCAAACGAGTGGGCGCTCTCGATGCCCCCCGGGATCAAACGTGACCGCGTGCTCGGGAGCGTCGCGTGGGTCATGGCCGATCAAGCTCCGGAGCAATCAACCCGGTTGATCCTAGACCAGATTCCCGCCGGCGAAGCCCGCACCAACGCCCTCCTCGCTGTCATAGATCGTTTGGCTTTGCAGGACCGGGAAAGAGCCAGACGCCTGACCGACACTTTGCCCGGGGGCGAGCTGCGTGATCGCGCAAGGAAAAATCTGGACGCGTTCGCCTCCCGATGAGGCGAACGCTACTTGCGGCGAGAGGGTTCACTATCTCGCCGTTAAGGATGTAAGGACGCAGGTCAGGCATTTGGAAAGCCGTCACGGCAAAACGATGCGGTAGAAACGCCGCGGTAGCGCGGCTCCGTCTGAATCGATAATCTGCAGGATGCCGCCGGTGCCGGTGATGTTCTCCTGCACCGGCGTCCATGAGCCGCTTTGCAAGGTTTCCGAACGCTCCACACGGTAGCTCTTCCCAAGCACCGTGGGGAAGCGGATCAACGTGTCGCCACCGTCGAACACGAGTTCGCTGATCTTCAGCAGGCTTCCGCAGTCATTGGGATCGGTGCCGCTGGCGAACTCATTCGCGTTGCTCCAGCCGTCGCCATCCGGGTCGGCCGCGTCGGCGGCGGCTCCGGTGCCACTCGCGATGCCAAAGTGAGTAAAACGCCAGTTCTCGAGCGCCGTGTAAGTCATGGCGAAAACCGGGCCAGAGCTTTCGCTCGTTCCGCCGGGGCCGGTCACCGCGACGAGGTAATAATAACCGGTGCCGTCGGGCAGATCGGCGTCGAGATAACTCGTGTCGACGATGTCGGCCGCGACCATTTGAAAAGCCCCACCCGTCGCTGGCGCACGCCACAGCGTGTAGTTGATCGCGCCGGATGCTGCGGTCCACATCAGGGCCACCCGCCTGCTTCCACCGGAGGCGGCGAACGATGGGGGCGCGGGCGGCGGCGGCGTGGTCGCGGCGTGAAATTCCACCTCGGCCACGTTGCCCCAGCCGTTGTCCGGAGAGAGATACCTCACGTAGCGGAAGGGTGTGGCCACGGACACCGCCCCCGATGTCAGGATGCCGCTGGTCGGTGCCGAGCCAATGGTCCACAGATCGACCACGCCACTGTTGAAGTCGGCGGTGGCCGAACCCTGAAATTTTCCGCCCACCATGCGGCCGGCATAAGTCGAGCGCGGGCAATAGCGGACTTCGCCAATCACCGCGGCGCTTCCCAAGTCCAGACCGACCCAGGCGCCGTTGCCGATCGATGCGTCGAAAAAAGTCCCGAGCGCACCGTCCATCGCCTTCTCCTTCGTGTTGCCTCCGTTGTTGTAGGAACCCGCTGTGCCAAGGATCGTCCCGCTCAACTTCGTGGCGGGCGCGACGGCGGCCGCGGCCACGACGGCGGACTCCGAACCTTCCACGCCGCTGAACACAGGGGCGGCCTTGTAATACCACGTCGTGCCGTTGGTCAGGCCGGTGTCGGTGTAACTGGTGGCCGTCAGCGCGGAACCGATCGTGGTGTAAGCGCCGCCGACCGAGCTGGAGCGCTTGAGGTTGTAGCTGGCGGCGCCCGGGGCCGCCGTCCAATTCAGCGTCACCTTCGTGTCTCCCGGCACGGCGCCCAGGACCACGCTCGTTTTCAGCAGGAACTCGGAAAGCTGGATCCCGTAACCGGAACCGCCCAAGTTGCTCAAAATATTGAGGCGATAATAACACCAAGGAGTCGTGTTCGACAGCATGTAGGCCTTCACCTGCAAGCGTGCGCTAAAGGTCTGGCCCGAGCGCGTGTCGAGCGTGACCCACGTCAAACCATCGTTCGATCCCTGAAACTGCCAGTCCTTCGGATCGCGATTCGCCACGTCGTTCGCGCTCGTCACGCGGTATTCGGTGACGGCCCATCCGGCGGAGTCGCCAAACCGGTATCGCAGCCAACCCGGAGGAGCGGTTCCACCGCCATACCATTTCGTGCCAGTGGAGCCGTCGAAGGCTTGAGCCGAAGATTCCGCCCCGCCGCCTTCGGTGCTCGCGGAGGTGGCCGGGGGGCCGTCCCGCGACCACAATTGAAACTCGCTCAGTCGCACCCCGCCCGATCCGCCGGCGGTAGCCGTGATGTTGAGCCGGTAATAAAAATACGGAACCGGGTTGGAGAATCGGTAGCGCTTCGTTTCGCCCGCCGTCGAAAACGTTTCTCCGGAGCGTGCGTCAAGCGTCGTCCAAATGGAGCCGTCGTTGGAGCCGAGCAGTTGCCAGTCGCGCGGGGCGTTGGCCGCGTCGCCGGCGAGGTTGGTCAGCTTGTAGTGGGTGATCGCCCAGGCAGGACCGCCGGTGAATCGGTATTGGAGCCAAGCCGGTCCGCCGGAGCCACCGGACCACCAAGCGGTGGCGTCCACTCCGTCGAAAGCGCTTTGCGCAGGGCTGCCCATCTCCTGGGCGCTGGCGCTCGCGACACCACCGGAGGTGCGGTTTCCGTGGTTCTGATCGCCAAGCGGAAGGACATAGGTCACCGAGCCGCCGGGCGGGATGATTAAGGTGTCCGTGCGGGCGCCATAACGCACGCGACAGAGGTTGCCGAAGGGGTTGCCCGGCTGACTGCGAAGGGTGGCGGACACGAGCGCGCCGTTTTGCCAGGCGATATCGACCTCGTAGCCACCACGCGCTTTGAGGCCGCTCACGGAGCCGCCGGGCCACGAAGCGGGCAGCGCGGGCAGCAAGTGGATTTCACCGGCGTGGCTTTGCAGCAGCATCTCCGACATCGCGCCGGTGATACCGAAGTTGCCGTCCCACTGCGGCGGAGGATGGTTGCCGATCAGGTTTGGCAGCGTGTTGTAGGCGAAAAGATTGGTGATCATCCGGTGCGCGTTGTCGCCGTCGAAGAACCGCGCGTAGAGGGCGCAACGCCACGCCCACACCCATTGGCGACGGCTGTCGCCCGTCTCGCCACGCGCGATGAGCGAGACCTTGGCCGCATCCATGAGCGCCGGAGTGGCGTTGGCGTTGATTTCCGCACCCGGATATACGGCGAAGAGATGAGAGGTGTGACGGTGCCGATCGTTCGGGGTGTCGATGTTGGCGTCGCTCGAATAGGTCGTGCTCGAATTGCCCGGGACGTTTTTCTGGGCATACCACTCCAATAGCTGGCCCCACGTGCCGACTCCCGGTTTGTGGAGCCGGTCGCGCAGCTGGGTGATCGTCGCACGATAGCCGGTGTCCACCCCGAGAACCTCGCTCGCCTTGATGGTGTTGTTGAAAAGATTCCAGACCAGTTCCTGGTCGTAACTGACACCGTTCTCGGTGGGCCCGTGTTCGGGAGACCATCCATTAGGCACGCCCAGCGATCCGTCGGGCAAGGTGATCAGAGTGTCCTCCCAAAACTCGCACACTTCCTTGAGCAAGGGATAGGCGGTGTTCTGAAGAAAAACGAGGTCGCCGGTGAAGGCGTAGTGCTCCCAGAAGTGCAGCGCATACCACGCGTTGGCGGG
>CBIHRE010000313.1:0-6208 GCA_966212385.1 uncultured Akkermansia sp.
TCTTTGATGGGGCTGGGGCGTCCCGCCCTGGTGCCGAACCCCCGGGCGGGACTGCCCGTGCCACTCACGGCCGCGGGTCCGCGCCGATTTTACTCACGACAAACTCCCGCGGCGTCCGCCCCGTCCGCGCCCGAAAGGCCCGGTTGAAATACGAGGGCCGCGCGTAGCCGCAGGCCCAAGCCACTTCCGCCACGCCCATCGTCGAGCCACGCAACAATCGCCGCGCCCGCTCGATCCGCAGGTCGTGCATCGACTCGATCAGGCGCCGCCCCGTTCGCCGACGAAACACCCGCGACAAATGATCCGGCGAGCAGCCCAGGTTCGCCGCCAGCCACTCCACCGAAAAATCCAGCCGCGCGTAGTGCGTCTCCAACAACTCCTGGCAACGCCGCAGCAAGGGCGCGCCCACCTCCGGCGACGGCGCGTCCCGATCGAGGCTCGTCCGCAGCCGGCTTAGAAAAGCCAGCATCAACCCCTGCCGCAGCCCCTCGCCCGCCGGCCCGCCGCCCTCGCTCGCCGCCAACTCCTCCGCGTAACGCACCAAGGTCTCCGTCGGCCCGATGAAGCGATCCGCCGGCCCGCACTTTTGCCCTTCGTCGATATAACCGAGGTGCAACGAAAACCCGTCGGGCTGCACCATGAAGATCACGTTGAAAAACCGTCCCGACCAACGCTCCCCGTGCGGCAATCCCGCGGGGATCAACGCCGCCTCTCCCGCGCGCAACGTGAACGCCTCCTCCGGAAACTCGAAGTCGAGCGCGCCGCCTTCCTGAAAGAAAAACTCCGGATCCCCGTGAAACGGCTTCCCCGGCAACCTCCGCCTCAACCCGCGCGAGCCCGGCACGCGCAGCCGCGCCTGCCCTTTCGCCGTTTCCGCGATCCGCCGCTCCAGCACCGCCGCGTAGAGCGCCACCCGTTCGTCGCGCGACTCCAGCAACTCGCGAAGCCGGTTTTGGCTTAGAATGATCGGTTTTGTAGAAGCCTCGCCCATTGCCACGCCACCATGTCCGCCATCCGTTTTGCGTCCAGCCCCACTCTCTCCCGGCGCGCGTCCGCCGCCTCCGCCATTATCCCCGGTTTTGTGTTCAATCCCCTGTCCCTTCGTCCGCCCATGAACAAAGCGCTCCTCCTCGCCCTGCTCGCGCTCGCCGCCCAGTCCGCCTCCCCCGCGCTGCGCGCCGCCCCGGCCGGCCTCGACGCCGCCGGGCAACTCGCCCTCGCTCCCGCGCTCGCCCGGGCCGACTCCGGCGCCTTCGCCTACGCGCGCCTCGAACACGGCGTGCAGATCCGCGTCGGCGACACGGTGAAAAACATCGTCTTCCACGGACCCGACATCGTCCGCGTCAACGCCAACCTCGGCCGCCCCCACACCGCCCAGCCCAGCCTCGTCGTCGTCCGCCCCGCCGGCGACGCCCGCGTCCGCGTCAAGGAGTCCGCCGAGCGCCTCGACGTCTCCACCTCCGCCCTTCTCGTCCGCGTCGACAAAAAGACCGGCGCGCTCGCCTTCCTCCGCCCCGACGGCTCCGAGATCACCCGCGAGGCCCCCGCCCGCCCCGGCGACATCCGCGAGCTCACCATCTCCGACGCGCCAACCTACGAGGTGCGCCAGACCTTCTCCCTCGCGCCCGACGAGTCCCTGTATGGCCTCGGCCAATACAACCAGCGCTACATGGACTACCGCGGAAAGGAGGTCCTGCTCGTCCAGACCAACATCGGAATCGTCGTCCCATTCCTCCTCTCCACCAAGCGCTACGGCATCCTCTGGGACGCCTCCTCCAAGGGCACCTTCAAGGATGACGCCACCGGCGCCACCTTCTGGTCCGAGAGCTCCCCCGCCGGCGTCGATTACTACCTCGTCGCGGGCGAGACCATGGACGGCGTCATCGCCGGCTACCGCCGCCTCACCGGCCCCGCGCCTATGTTCCCGAAGGCTGCCTTCGGCCTCTTCATGAGCAAGGAGCGCTACAAGACCCAGGACGAGCTCGTCGGCGTCGTGAAACGCTTCCGCGAGGATGGCTTCCCCCTCGATTACATCGTTCAGGACTGGCAATACTGGGGCGGCGGCACCTGGGGCGGCGAATGGGACGGCAAATGGAGCGGCATGGTCTGGAACAAAGAGCGCTTCCCCGACCCCGCCGCCGCCATCCGCGAGATCCACGACAACCACGCCAAGGTCATGATCTCCATCTGGCCCTCCGTCGGCAACGACACCGACCTCGCCCGCGAGCTCGACGCCAAGGGTCTCCGTTACCCGCCGATCCACTGGATCTCCAAAAAAGCCCGCATCTACGACGCCTTCAGCCCCGAAGCCCGCGCCATCTACTTCAAGCACATCAAAAAAGGCCTCCTCGACGTCGGCATCGACGCCCTCTGGATGGACGGCACCGAGGTCGAGGTGGACTCCGCCTGCCACGATCCCCGTAAAGTCGAGGCCGACATCAAGAGCCTCGGAAACAACTTCCTCGGCGATTACACCCGCTACCTCAACGCCTACAGCCTCGAAACCACCCGCGGCACCTACGAGGGCCAGCGCGCCACGTCGGACAAACGCGTCCTCACCCTCACCCGCTCCGCATGGAACGGCCAGCAACGCTACGCCGCCCTCGCTTGGTCCGGCGACACCAGTTCGAGCTGGGACACCCTCCGCAGCCAGATCTCCGGCGGCGTCAACGTCGCCATGGCCGGCCAGCCCTACTGGACCCAGGACACCGGCGGCTTCTTCATTCCTGGCCACTACCGCAAGGGCGACCAAAGCACGCCCGAATATCGCGAGCTCTTCGCCCGCTGGAACCAGTTCGCCGTCTTCAACCCCATCTACCGCATCCACGGCGCCGACATCGTGCGCGAGCCCTACAGCTTCCGCGAAAGCGACCCCGAGTTCTACGCCTCCGTCCGCTCCGCCGCGTCCCTCCGGTATCGGCTTCTCCCCTACATCTACGGCCTCGCCTGGCAAAGCACCGAACGCGGCTACACCCTGATGCGCGGCCTGCCGATGGATTTCCCCGACGACGCCAAGGCCCGCAAGATCGACGACGAGTTCCTCTTCGGTCCCGCCTTCCTCGTCCACCCCGTCACCCGCGCCATCCATCGCGTGCCGCCTCCGCCGCCCGCCACCATCCCCGCCGAAGCCTTCACCACCGCCGACGGCCGCCCCGGCGTCTCCGTCCAGTATTTTGAAGGCCGCAACTTCGAGAAGGCCGCGAGCGCGTCCGTCGATCCGAAGGTCGACTACACCTGGCCCGGCCCCCCGCTCACCGAGCCGCCCGCCGGCCTCTCCGGTCTCGACAACTTCTCCGCCCGCTTCGCCGGCTTCATCACCATGCCGGAAGACGGCGAATACGAGATCGGCGGCGAGGGCGACGACGGCATCCGCGTCTGGCTCGACGACCAGCTCGTCGTCGACGACTGGAGCATCCACGGCATGCGCTTCGTCGGCAAAAAGCTGAGCTTCAAGAAAGGCCAGAAGGTCGCGTTCAAACTCGACTACTTCCAAGGCACGGGAGGCCGCGGCCTCCGCCTCGCCTGGCACACCCCCTCGATGCGCGCCGCCCCGGCCCCCGCCTCCGACGCGAACAAAAACCTCGTCGAGACCTACCTCCCCGCCGGCGCCGACTGGTATGACTTCTGGACCAACGAGCGTCACGCCGGCGATAAACTGGCCTCCACCGCCTGCCCGCTCGACCGCTTCCCGCTCTACGTCCGCGCCGGCTCCATCGTGCCCATGGGCCCGGTCATGAACTACGTCACCGAAAAGCCCGACGCGCCCTACGAGATTCGCGTCTACCCCGGCGCAGACGCCACCTTCACGATCTACGAGGACGACGGCGAAACCTACGCCTACGAGAAAGGCCAGCGCGCCACCGTCGAGCTTCGCTGGAACGACAAGGCTCGCACGCTCTCCGTCGGCAAACGCCGGGGCTCCTTCCCCGGTCTGATCGCCGAGCGCGAGCTCCGCGTCGTGCTCGCCGCCGACGCATCCACCGCCGGCATCGCCGAGGCGCCCGCCGCCTCCGCCCGTTCCGTCCGCTACACCGGCAAGGCTCTCTCCGTGAAATTCTAACAAGGCGAAAAGCCCGCGCTCGCCTCGCCCCACGCCGAGCGGGATGGTGCCGCATCCCCATGCCCACCCCGCTCGCACCCTTGTCTTCCGCGTTGACCGCCGCCGGCGCGCTGCTCACCGGCCTCGCCGCTCTCGCCCTAGCCCCCGCCGCCATGGCCCTGCCGTCGATCCTCAACGCCCCCGTCGACCTCGGCGCCGATTTCAGCGATCCGGCCAATCTCTACTTCCTCCCCGCCGACCTCGCCTCCTTCGACCTCGCCACCGGCAAGGGCTCCCTCGTCTGGAAACGCCACCGCCTCGGCGGCGGCCTCACCTTCAACCACCGCGCCGCCAGCTACGAGCCCGTCGGCGCCGACGAGTGGCCGACCCGCGTCTACCCCGCCGATCCCGCGCTTCCCTTCGAGCTGAGCTTCGTCGACGCCGCCACGCTCCGCCTCCGCCTGCGCAGTTCCGACATCGCTCCTGCACCCCGCGCCGAGCCCTCGCTCATGCTCGTCGGCGAGCCGCGCGACAACGGCTCCTGGCGCGGCGAAAAAGTCGATGGCGGCTGGCGCTACACCAGTGCGCGCGGCTCGGTCTTCATCGGCGAAAAACCTTGGCGCGTGGAGCTGCGCGATCCCGCCGGCCGCCTCCTCACCGCCACCGAGCTCAACCGAAACCTTCCCGGCTTCAGCTTCGTCCGCCGCGCCGCCGACTCCTCGCGCAGCTTCTCCGCCGCCTTCTCGCTCTCGCCCGGCGAGCACATCTACGGCGGGGGCGAGTCCTTCACCGCCTTCGACAAAAGCGGCCAGCGCCTCGTCCTCTGCACCACCGACGCCCTCGGCACCGAAGGCCCCGCGTCCTACAAGCCCGTCCCGTTTTTCCTCAGCAGCCGCGGCTACGGCCTGTTCCTCCATACCTCCTCGCCCGTCACCGCCGACTTCGGCGCGACCAACGCCTCGCGCAGCATCCTCACCGTCGGCGAAGACGCCCTCGACCTGTTCTTCTTCCTCGGCGAACCGAAAGAAGTTATCGGCGCCTACACCGCCCTCACCGGCCGCTCGCCCATGCCGCCGCTCTGGAGCTTCGGCCTCTGGATGAGCCGCATCACCTACAAATCCGAGCAGGAGACACGCGAGGTCGCCGCCAAGCTCCGCGAACTCCGCCTCCCCTCCGACGTCATCCACCTCGACACCGGCTGGTTCCAAAACGACTGGGAATGCGACTACCGCTTCTCGCCGGAACGCTTCCACGACCCCGCGAAGATGATCGCCGATCTCCGCGACCAGGGCTTCCGTGTATCCCTCTGGCAACTACCCTACTTCATCCCGCAGAACCCGCTCTTCCCCGAGATCCTCTCCCGCGGCCTCGCCATCCGCGACGCCCAGGGCGGCCTGCCCACCGCCGACGCCATCCTCGATTTCTCCAACCCCGAGACCGTCGCCTGGTATCAGGAAAAACTAGCCGGCCTCCTCAAGCTCGGCGTCGGCGCCATCAAAACCGACTTCGCCGAGGCCGCGCCCTACAACGGCCTTTACGCCTCCGGCACCACCGGATTTTTCGAGCACAACCTCTACCCGCTGCGTTACCAAAAGGCCGCCTCCGAGATCACCCAACAGATCACCGGCGACTCCGTCATCTGGGCCCGCGCCGGCTGGGCCGGCGCGCAACGCTACCCCATCCACTGGGGCGGCGATTCCAACAAGTCCTTCGGCGCCATGGCCGGCAGCCTGCGCGGCGGCCTTTCCCTCGGCGTCAGCGGCTTTTCCTTCTGGAGCCACGACATCGGCGGCTTCTTCGGCAAGACCGACCTCGAGGTCTACCGCAAATGGATGCCCTTCGGCATGTTCACCTCGCACGCACGCGTCCACGGCGAGCCGCCGAAGGAGCCCTGGCATTTCGACACCGCCTTCGTCGACGACTTCCGCCGCGACGTCGAGCTGCGCTACCGCCTGATGCCCTACATCTACGCGCAGGCCAAAGACTGCTCCGAACGCGGGCTGCCCATGCTCCGCGCGCTTTTCATCGAGTTCCCCGACGACCCCGGTGCCTGGAGCATCGACGACGCCTATCTCTTCGGCTCAGGCGTCTACGTCGCGCCGCTTTTCGAAGCCGGCGCCACCGCGCGCAACGTCTACCTCCCCGGCGCCACCTCGTGGATCGATTACC
>CBIHRE010000314.1:0-6201 GCA_966212385.1 uncultured Akkermansia sp.
GCTCGCCCGTCGAGGACATCATGCAGGCCGTCCCTCCGGCCACTCCCTACGCCGAGCCGCTTTCCCTCGAGGCCGCGATCGCCCAATCCCTTTCCGCCAACTTCGACATCCAGATCCAGCGCCTCACCGCCAAGTCGGCCGCGGAGGGCGAAGTCATCGCCCGCTCCGACTACGATCCCACCCTTTCCCTTTCCGCCTCCACGCGCCAAAGCCAGGGCATCCGCACCACCGTCGACGCCAACGGCAACATCATCCCCGGCGCCGGCGCCCGCACCGACACCGACGACGCCCGCCTCAGCCTCACGCAGCGCATCCCCCTGGGCACCACCATCACCGGCTCCACCAACCTCAGCCGCCGCGATTCCAACCGCTACAACGCCGCGCCGCCCGATCCCGCCTACGACTCCGACGTCGCCATCACCGTCCGCCAGCCGCTCCTCAAAGGCGCCGGCCTCGCGGTGAACAACGCCGCCATCGACCGCGCCAAGCTCGCCACCGAGCGCGCCCGCGCCGACTTCGCCGCCGAGGTCTTCTCCGTCGTCCGCGAGGTCGAGATCGCCTACGCCAACCTTGCCTACGCCCGCGAACAGGTCGGCATCCGCGCCTTTTCGCTCGAAGTCCGCAAACGCCTCCTCGAGGAGGTGCGCACCCGCCGCGACACCGGCGTCGCCACCGCGCTCGAGGTCCTGCAAGCCGAGGTGGGCGTCGCCTCCGCCGCCCGCGATCTCGTCCTCGCGCGTCAGACCGCACGCGACCGTGAGGACGAGCTGCTCCGTCTCCTCGGACACGAAACCTTCGAAAACCCCGTCGGCCCGGTCGCCCTCCCGCACACCGAATCGCCCGTCATCGACCTCGGATCCAGCCTCGAGCGCGCCCGCACCAACACCCCGGAATATTTTTCCGCGCTCGCCTCGATCCGCCAGCAGGAGATCGACATCCTCACCGCGCGCAACGCCCGCCTGCCCCAGCTCGATCTCGACGCCACCGCCGGCTACACCAACACCGACGGCACGCTCCGCACCAGCAACGCCAACCTCTGGGACGGCAACGGCTACAGCTGGCGCGTCGGCGCTTCGCTCAGCTTCCCTTGGGGTTTCCGCGAGGAACGCGCCCGTCTCCGCGTCGCCCGCTCCGGCCGCGAACGCGAAGAGCTTCGCCTCGCCCAAGTCGAGCAGAACATCCTCGTGAACGTGCGCAACGCCGTCCGCGCCCTTGAGACCGGAGTCGAAAACCTCCGCCTCTCCTCGCTCACCGCCGAGCTCCGCGCCCGCGAATACGAGACCGAGAAAGCCCGCTACGACAGCGGTCTCTCCACCTTCCGTCGCGTGCAGGAAAGCCAGGACGACCTCGACCAGGCCCGCCTCGCCGAGCTTCAGGCCAAGGTGAACCTCCGCGTCGCCCAGGCCAACCTAGACCGCCTCGAGGGCACCGCCGCCGACCGCTACCGTCTCACCCTGCTCCCCTGAGCCCGCCCAGCCCCGGTCCGATTTTTCTTCAGGCTCCTCGCTCCCTGCTCCCGGCTCCTCGCTCAAGATGCGCCCGCCCTCCGAGTGCCCCGTCTGCGGCGCCGCCGTGCCGCCTAAAGCCAAATCCTGCCCGAATTGCGGCGCCGACGAGCGCAGCGGCTGGAACGAGGACGACACCCGCTACGATGGCCTCGATCTTCCCGACTCCGCTTTCGAGGACGACGAGGCCCCCGCTCCGCGCCAGGCTAACCGCACGCCCACCGGAATTCACCCGCTGTGGTGGTTCGTCGCGCTCGGTCTTCTGATCCTCTTCGTGAAGAGCGTCCTCTGGCCGCTGCTTTGACGCCACCGCGGCCCGCCGCGGTGGCGCTATCCGTCCTCGTTTTTCGCCTGCGCCGCGCACGAAACCGCTTAGACTCCGGACACAGGCCAACCCCTCGCGCCCATGTCCAAACTTCCGAGCGCTCCCATCTATACCTCCGACGTGTATCTCATGGCTTGCCGGCAGTTCGACCGCGCCGCCGACGCCATCAACCTGCCGGAAACCATCCGCGACCGCACGAAACACCCGCGCCGGGCCCTCGTCGTTTCCCTTCCCATCAGGCGCGACGACGGCTCCGTCTCCGTCTTCGAAGGCTACCGCGTCCAGCACAACCTCTCCACCGGACCGGCCAAGGGCGGCATCCGCTTCCACCCCGACGTCACGCTCGGCGAAGTCGCCGCCCTGGCCATGTGGATGAGCTGGAAAACCGCGCTCGCCGGCCTTCCCTACGGCGGCGCCAAGGGCGGCGTCATCGTCGATCCGGCCCGGCTCTCCGCCGGCGAGCTCGAACGGCTCTCCCGCCGCTACATGCAGGAGCTGATTCCTTTCCTCGGACCGCACGTCGACGTGCCCGCGCCCGACGTCGGCACCAACGAAACCATGATGGGCTGGATGGTCGACACCTGGTCCAGCCACGTCGGCCGGCTCGAACCCGCCGCCGTCACCGGCAAGCCCCTCTCCCTCGGCGGCTCCCAAGGACGCCGCGAGGCCACCGGCGCCGGCGTCGCGTATCTGGTTTCCCGATACCTCGAGGATATGCGCGTCCCCCTCGGCGACGCGACCGTGGCCGTCCAGGGCTTCGGCAACGTCGGAGGCGAGGCCGCCCGCGCGCTCGCCCGCCGCGGCGCCAAAATCGTCGCCATCTCCGACTACACCGGCGGCTACTTCAATCCGCGCGGCATCGATGTCGACAAGGCCCTGGCCTGCGTCGCCGCCACCCGCAGCCTGGCCGAGTTCGACGGCGGCGAGCCCATCACCAACGAGCAGCTCCTCACGCTCGACTGCACCGCCCTCGTCCCCGCCGCGTTGGAACGCGTCATCACCGCCGACATCGCTCCGCGTCTCCGCTGCCTCCTCCTCGCGGAGGCCGCCAACGGTCCCACCACCTACGAAGCCGACCGCTGGCTCGAGGCCAATCGCCCGGACCTCGAAATCATCCCCGACATCCTCTGCAACGCCGGCGGCGTCATCGTTTCCTACTTCGAGTGGATCCAAAATCTGGAGAACTACTACTGGACCCGCGACGAGGTGCTCGAAAAACTCTTCCGCCAGCTCGAACAGGCCCGCGAAGCCGTCGAACGCCAGCGCGAGCGTTACAAATTCAGCCGCCGCCTCGCCGCGCAAACCCTCGGCATCCAACGTGTCGCCGACGCCAAGCAGGCCCGCGGTCTCTTCCCCTGAAAACCACGCAGCGACACCGGAACCGCTTCTCGTTTGCAGGCTTCCGCTTCCATAGCTCGGCGCCCCGCCCCCGCCCCTCGGCCTCCCGCTCTATTCCCCTTTACTCTCCGCTTCAGGAAAAACAGCCTGCCCCGTCATGACCGCGTCTTACGTTCCCGTCCTCGGTGGATTTCTCGGCCTCGGCGGCCCCGAGCTGCTCATCATTTTCGGTGTGCTCATTCTGCTCTTCGGAGCCACCAAGCTTCCGCAACTGGCCAAGGGCCTAGGGCAGTCGATCAAGGAATTCAAGAAAGCCGCCGCCGAGGAACCGAAAGACGAGCCCACCCCCGAGGAACTCAAAGCCCAACTCGCCGCCGCCAAAGCCGAGCTCGCGGCCAAAAACGCCAAGGGCGAAACCGCCAAACCCGGCAACAACTGATCCGCGCTCAAGCCCTCTTCCTCGCGTCCCTCGCCGCGAGTAAAAAGCCCGGCCGTTTTCGGCCGGGCTTTTTCTTTTGGGGATGCCGCTTCGTCTCGAGACAAAGCGTCGTGAAGATACGCCACCAACCGATCTCATTTGGATTTTATACCAATTACTCGACACTTTGCCCTTTGAGGTGGACGGGCGGGTCTCTCCGCCCGTGGTTTGCGAATGGAGCCTTCCACGCCCTCGCCCAATCCGCGTGCGCAGGGCCGGCTCTCACGCAGCGGGCGCGGAGACGCGCTCGCCTACCTTGACGAGAGGTCCGAGATGCAATCAGCCATCGAATTATTTCTGGCCGGCGTCGCCAGGCGCGGGAACGGGAGCGGGCGCGGGAGGCGGCACGGGGGCAGGAGCGGGAGCCGCAGGCGCCTCCTCTTTTTCGCCCCAGAATTTCCACCATTTGCGGCTGTTTTGCGCACGCTTGGCCTGCCCCTGCTCTGAGCCCTTGCCCAGTTCCTTGCGCTCCTGATCCGCCTTCTTCTCGGCCTGCTTCGCCCGGCCCTTGGCCTTGTCCTCGGCGTCTTTCGCGGCGTCACGCGCCTTGGCTTCGTGGTCGGCCTTTTCTTTTTTCGCGTGCTTGTCCGCCTTTTCGGCGTGGGCCCTTGCCTCGGCCGCCTTGGCTTCGGCCTCCGCTTTCGCCGCCGCGGCCCGCGCATCCGCGTCGGATTTGGCCTGCTCGGCGCTTTCTGGCTTTCCCGCCTTTTCCGGCTTCGCGGCCAATGCGCTCGAGGGCGCGAACAAGAGGCCGCCGGCGATGGCAAGCACCGCGACCAGCGACACGGAACCTTGGGTGAACATGGGAGTTTTCATGGCGCTCAAAAATCGCCCCGACACCGCGAAACCGCAATTTTCCCGACCCGCAAATTCGCGTAAATAACGTTCTGCCTGTTCAGGCCTATCCACGGCATTTCAAAACCGTGGAGCGGTGATCGGCGTCTCGACCGCGAGCACGCTTTTGGCGTCGGTGCGCGCGCGATAAGCCTCGCGCAACGCATCGATCTCCGCGCGCTTCGCCGCGGTATCCGGGTGCACGATAACCAAAACCCGACTGCGCAGACGGGCGATCTCTCCGCCCACGCCCTCGCGCCACTGACCATAGCCGTCTAAGACCGTGAACCCGTCGGGAAAGCGAGGAGTTACTTCCTCGTCGAGAAAAGCGCGCCACGTGCCCTCCGCCGCGGCCAGTCCCAATCCTTCCGCCTCGTAGGGCGCGAGGCCGAAATAAAGTTCGGTGCGCACCCACTTTTCCGGAGCCACCTCTGCCGCCGCGACAGTCGTCGCGGCCGGAACCGTCGCGGGCTTCGGCGCGCTCGCGCAAGCGGCGAACGACACGCAGACAGCGACGAGAAAAGCGGGCCGAAAATTCATGCGCACATCATCGCCGCCTGCGTCGAAGGGTCAACGTCCCGTCCCGACATGCGCCTTCAAAGCAACACGCCGCGCAGGAACAGCCACGCCACGGTGAAATAGATCACGAGCCCCGTCACATCGACCAAGGTCGCCACGAACGGCGCCGAGGAAGTCGCGGGGTCGAGCCCGAGTCGCTTCAACAAGAGCGGCAACATCGAGCCCGACAGCGATCCCCACAACACGATCCCCACCAGCGAGGAACCCACCGCCGAGGCGACCAACATCCAATGCGGCCCGTAAAGATCCGTGAACTGCGCCCACACCGCGATGCGAACGAAACCCACCACGCCAAGAATCAGGCCGAGGCAGAGTCCGGCGATCAATTCGCGTCGCATGATCCGCCACCAATCGCGCAGCCCGAATTCGCCGAGCGCCAGCGCGCGGATGACCAGCGTCGCCGCTTGCGAGCCCGCGTTGCCGCCGGAGCTGATCACGAGAGGAACGAAGAGCGCCAGCACCACCGCCTTCGAGATCTCGTCCTCGAAGTAGCCCATCGCGCTCGCCGTCAGCATCTCGCCTAGGAAAAGCACCACGAGCCAGGTCGCGCGTTTCTTCACCATGCGCGTGAGCGGAATCGTCGAGTAGGGTTCGTCGAGCGACTCGCTGCCACCGAGCTTCTGGATGTCCTCCGTCGCCTCCTCGCTCGCCACGTCGAGCATGTCGTCCGCCGTCACGATGCCGATGATCCGCCGCGCCTCATCGACCACCGGCAGAACCGCGCGGTCGTAGTGGCGAAACTCGCGCAGCGCCGTCTCGCGGTCGTCGGTCGCGGACAGCGCCGGCGCGTTGCCGTCGAGCAATTCGCGGAGAGGCGTGCCCGGATCCGCCAGCAAAAGACGCCGCACCCGCACGTCGTCCACCAGCCGCCCGTCCTCGTCGACGATGTAGACCACGTTCAAGGTCTCGCGATCAAAACCCTCCCGCCGGATGCGCGCCAAGGCCTCGGCGACCGTTCCGCCGACCGGCATGGCCACGAAATCCAAGGTCATCATGCGCCCGACGCTGTGCTCCGGATAGGCGAGCAGCGTCTTGGCCACATCGCGCTCCTGCGGAGAGAGCAGGGACAAAAGCTGCATCGCCACCTCCAGCGGCAGGTCCTGCAAAAAGGCCGTGCGATCGTCGGGCGGCAAGGCTTCGAG
>CBIHRE010000315.1:0-6185 GCA_966212385.1 uncultured Akkermansia sp.
CAATTTTTCCAGCTGTCTCCGACGTGGTGGCGCCAACCTCTTTCTTTTGGCGCTCTCTGATCCCATCGATCTCGACCCAACGGTAATTAGCTCGGACGTTGCGCCAATTTGACAACGAGATCCCTAACAAGGCCTTACAGTTTTCCTCCACAACTTTAACTTCGGGCCCCAGTCGGCGCTGGATTTCGTCGAGATCAACGACAACTGGCCAGTCTTCACCTCTTCCCATAGGTATAAATTTGTTTTTCAGCGACTTACCCTAAGCGCGCCTTGATGTGGGCCGAAGCTGTTTTGCTCAACAAAAAATCGGCAATTAATTACCGATAATCTCATAAATTTCTGATAAAAAACAATTAAATGCATAATTGATGCAGATAATTACCCTGCGAAACTGCCGGACGATGAATACCTTTTCTTCTCCAAGGGTAGTTTCGACGTTCGGCTCCTCCGAGCCGTATACGTTTTGGCTGCGAGGCAAAGTGGTTCGTAAAATCTGCACGGCGCTGCTGGCGCTGGCTGCGATCTACATCTACGCCGGATTACCGGCTGTTCGAATAAGGCCTTATCGAGGACCAAACTCCCCCGGCTTCCTCCTCTCCCCGAGGGGCATGTGCGCGACATGGACGGACACTCCTCCATTCACCTTCATCCGCCACGGCTACTTTTGGCCGATCAGCTGGAATGAATTTGAAACTGAAACTGTGAAACATTAATCATGGAAACGAAAATCTACGACAGTCGACTGGACGATATTCTCTCTCTCTACTACAGGGACAAAAAACTGCACGCCTCAGCCAGCGTGCTCACTAGTCGCCGCCAGCGCCCGCCACCTCTATACGCCCCTGACTAACTCCATTGAAGACTGCTGGAAATTCTGGGATTCCTTCCCTTGCGTGCAACTCACCAACGGTCAAAAGCGTGCCGTTTATTTGTATGGGCACGAAAATCCAGTGAGCGAAATAATCGCTCGTTGCCAGGCCGAGGGGTTCCACGATATGCCAAAAGCCATCACTACCATGACCCGCCTGATTACGCGCTCCAAGGCGATCTTCCGGGATTACCTGAACAACACGTAAGCCGCCCATGACCACTCCATCATCCGATAAAAGAATAAGCTACAAATTCACTGCCGAGGAGGTAGGGCTGATTGCAAGGTGCTCGGGGAAGCCCAGCGAGGAAGTGAAACATGGCATATGGGCGTATATCAATAATCATTGCAAAGAAACGCCCCCGCGTAATCGAGAACCTAAGCCTAAGCGAACACCTAGATCGCCCAAATCAAAAGGCGGATAATTTAGGTCAACGCTTAGGCGCTCAATCTTCGCTCGGGTCATAGCGTCAGTGTAAATCATATACATCCCACGCCGAACCACTTGCCACCTCGTAGGGACCATAGCTTGGTCCCTATTTTGTTTGACCGATTAACAGTCAGGATATTCTTCAATGTGCCGTCGCTGCGGGATGGCATTGATCCAAAATTTTCCTTCTTTTTGAATTTGGATTGCTTCCGCTTCGTTTTCGGCGGTCCAGCCTGGGAACTGCATATATGTCAGATCGGACGTGGACCCCTTGCCGGGTATGTGGGGGCTTAGACCAATGCCAATGATGACCGATCCCGCACCGATGAGGTAGCGGGCGACGTAACATCTACCTGTGAGTTCTTCTCGACGTTTTACGGCATCGTCGCAATGGGAAAAATAGACGAAAACATAGATGATACCGCTCGTTCCGTTGAATAGGCGGGCGCGTGTTTTTTGGGCTTTCGCGTCCTCCAGAAACTCACGAACAAACGCGCTCAGTCCACGTCTGGCAAACCGGCTTTCCCTCGCCATCACCCGGAGAGCCAGTTCTAGGTCAGTTAATTCAATTGGGGGCCCTTCGAGTGTTTTCGCGTTCGGATCAGAAAGGACCTCGGTCAAGCGATCCCAAACGTAACTGACGCGGTCCGCCTCCTTTCGACGTAGAAAGGAAGGATTGGTTTGAAGTCCGGCCCAGATAGTTTCGTCGAAGATCGACAGATGCGTTGCGGTGGGGAAGGTTCGCTCATGGGTTAAATACCATCCAAGCATGTTTGCCTCGGAGCCTTCACAGATCATTTCCGTGTCACTCCCGGCAAATGCCTCTTTCGCTTTCAGGTAATCGGTGAAATCAGTGATCGTATCCAGTTCCGAAAGAACCTCCCGGAAGCTTTGTTCCGTCATGACGTGAACGAACCCTTCTCCGTAATTGCCGGATTTGATAACGGCTTTGCCGTTATCGCCGAACGCAACGGCGATCCGAAATACTTGCCGTCTCTCAGCTGGGGGGAGCTTCAACCCGGCCTGCCCATCGTTGCGGACGACATTTGTTGCCGACTGCAGCCAACCTTCGGCCCCGTAGATTTGGCCAACAGATTCTTGAACAGCTTTCCTCTCCCACCTCGCATGGGCAATCGCTGGATCGATGGTTTCTTTCAGCAAGATTTCTTTGACGCTGATGACGATGACCGCCGGGTCACAGATGACGAGGATATCACAAAGTTCCTTTCCCATCTTCGCCCTTGGGTTGGCATAGCACCACAACGAAAGGAAGGAGGTCTGGCAAACACTCATCACGAAGGCTTCGGTCGGCGTAACTGGTGCGTGGGCCATATCTTAATCTTTCAACTTATTTTAATGGCGGCAAGGGAGCAGGTATTTGTAGCGCATTACCGAATTAAACAACAGGGGGCCGACGTATGTTACGGCTACGAACGTCTCATCCAAATTCGCCCATGAGTAAATATGGATAAGCCGATTTGGGCCGACTGCGGCTAAAACCTCTCTTCAACGGCGTATTCCATGCAGATGGAAACGCTCAAAAATTTCGTCGGATCGAGGGAGGGCTAGATGGGGTTGGAGATGCAGAGTGGCCGCAGTCAGTGGTGGTATGGCCGCGTGAGGGTGAACAAAAAGGCCTACACGCGCAATCTGGGCGTGAAGATCGAGGGGCGCGTGCCGCCCACTCTTGAGGAGATGGGCGACGCGCTTTTCGAGCGCTCCCGCGCGAAGGCGCAGGCTGTGTTCGAAAAGTGGCGGGACGAGCTTCAGCGCAAGTCTTCCGCCGAAGAACTGATCCAGGCCGTCCATGAAAGCCGGGCCGCTGCATCCACGTTGGGGACTGCGAGAGCGACATCTACGAACTGTTTTGCGCCGCGCGCGACGCAGGCTCGCACTTCCTGATCCGCTCCTGCGCCGACCGCCGCGCCGATGACGGCACGACCAGCCTCGAGATTGAGATGGACGAGGTGCGGATCAAGGGCGCCCATCGCATCGAGGTGCGCGACCGACAGGGCGACCCGGTCGAGGTCGGTTCTGGAGTTGCGGTATCGGCGGATGCGGCTGCCACCTCCGGCGGCAAAGCAGAAGCAACATCCGCCGGTCGAGGTGACGGTCATCTACGCGCAAGAACAGGGCTCGCCCCAAGACCGCGACCGAATCGGCTGGAGATTGCAGACGGATCTGCTGGTCGGCAGCCCGGCCGAGGCGATTGAAAAACTCCGCTGGTATGCGCTGCGCTGGAAAATCGAAGTCTCCACAAGATCCTAAAATCGGGTTGCCGCGTGGAGGAATCGCGTCTGCGCACCGCCAAGCGGCTCGTGCGTCTGGTGGCGGTCTGCTGCATCGTGAGCTGGCGCATCTTTTGGATGACCATGATGAACCGCACCCATCCGCACGCGCCTGCCGGGATCGCCTTCACCCGCGCCAAACGCGAGCTGCTTGATGAGCTGTTCCCTTCGCCAGCCGAACACGACGGCCACTTCCCGCTCGGACAATACCTGCCGTGTGTCGCCAGACTCGGAGAATATCTCGCCCGCGCACGTGATCCTTTGCCGGGCAATATCGTCATGTGGCGCGCCCCCCCTCCATGACCTTTCCATCGGTTACGCGCTACACCGCGGATTTGTGGGTAATTGAAAGCCCGGCCGGTCGCTTACAGCCTACGCTCAAAAGAGGCGGTTCGGCCAGAGGGCGGCGGAAACGGACGCGGCCCGGAAGAAACAAGAAAAAGGAATGCTAGCCGGCGACGGTCGCAACGGGGCCGTCCGTGGCCGCGGCTTCGGCGGCGCGCGCGGCGGCAAGCACTTCGGCGCGCAACCAGTCGTTGACAACGCAGTCGATGGTCAGGTGCACGCGATCGCCATCCCCGTCGTTGTGAACGCTGTGCAGCTCGGTGAAATCGTTATACCAACACTCGCCCGGCCCCATGAGGACACGCTTGCCGGCTACCACGAAACGCACCTCCGGATTGGTTGTGATCGGGATGTGCAGGCGCAGTTCTCCGTCCTCGAGTCGCAGCTTGTAGTCGCGATGCGCCTTCACGACCGAGCGCGGCCGCACGCGAAGAAAGCGCACGGCCAGCTTCGGACAGGGGAACGAACTCACCACTTCCGCCACGTAGGGGCACCGCGCCATCAGCGGCGTGTCGGCAAAATCGGTCCGGGTGGGGTCCGGATAAATCTTCTTCTCGTCGCCTCCGATAGCGCGCAACGAAACCACGCTCCAATCCCCCTCGTAGTAACGAGTGTTAAAGTGAGGGATAAACTCCGCAGGCAGTAAACCCGCCAACTCCGCCTGCAGACGCGCCGCATCAAAGCACATAGGCAGGCGAAAGCTGGAAAGGCCCGGAGGAAGCAACGGTCCGCCATCGCCTGGAGTTGCGGTTTGAGTGACCGAATCGGTGATCTGGCTGTTAACCGCGGTGGGAAAGGCCATGGCGTGTTGAATGCTCGCTTAATCGATAATCAAACAGAACGTCGACGGCGACGACTCATGACCGCTGCCGTCCCGACCACACCGGCCCAGAGCGCGGCCGACGACGGCTCGGGGATCGCGCCAACGACAATGGCCTCCTCGGGTGTATTAGTGTAAGCGAGCTCATAGCTTGAGCCGGAACCACCGATGTTGGGAGCAAAACTTAGCCAACCGTAGGATGTGCCGCCTCCAACCAAATCATATTGGAACGCGAGGTAGCCCTGCACGCCGGACTGGAACTGGGAGGAATCGCCGCCCATGTGATATGAGGACGCGGATTCGCCGGTTACAAATTGTCCACTTCCATCAACAACCGTTCCCAGGGCGACATTAATGAAGTAATTTCCGGGATTATCCGGATTATAGCTGATCGCAGGCTGGCTCGCCCAAGGACGGAGAGCCTCACTGCTCGAGATACCGGCGCCCCCAAGGTAAAGATTAAGCCAAGGAGCTTCGTTGAAATTTGCCGGCATCGTGGTCTGGGTGGCGCCGGTGAGGATGTTTATGTAAACGCCATCAATCGTATTGGGAACGCTGACCCCGGTGAGATCCAAGAAAACGACTCCGGCATGGACGTGGGCGACCGCTAGCGCGGCGCTCGTGGCGATGATTAGTTTTTTCATGTAAATAGTAAATTTAAGGAAGAATCGATGGAACGACTTGGAAGTAGCGGGTCTTCTTTCCGCCTGTGGTAAGCGGATAGGCGACGGCCACGAGTTCATAGATACCGTCATCCGCGAGAACCGTGGGAGTAACGGCGCTGGTCACCCATGTGGTGCCATTATTGCTGAACTTCACAGCATAGGAAAGATCAGAGGTGTATGCCGTCTTACGACGAATGAAGAAAACACGAGTCGTCGTGACGCCGGACACAACCTCAACCACCACGCATGAACGACCCTCATCCAAGACGGCATAACCCGCGGAGGCGTTGCCGGAGTAGCTGAGATCAAATGGCCCCGATGAATTATCCTTCGGGTCGGTGCCGAAGGCGTATTCGTAAAGGTTGGTGACCCCATCAAGGTCGGGGTCGGCCGCAGGGCCGCTGATATCGGGATCGAGCAACTCGGACGGCGTGAAGTTCTCCAACTCCCAATCTGCAATTTCGAGGGCGCGCACCGTAAGGGTGCCGTCGGTGAAGCTGAAGGTGTAGTTTGTCGCGCTTAGCGTGCCAACAGCGGCGGTGATCGTATAACTTCCCGGCGTGCTGGACGAGTTCGCGGAGGTGGACAGAGCCGGAGCCCCAAAAAGCACCGCGCTGGTTTCACCTCCCACGAAGCCGGTCGTCGTGGCGGTGAGCGCAGGATTGGCGTAACCGTAAGGCCGGGTCTTGTTATCGGCGGTCACAGTCAACGTGACCTTCGCCACGTTAAGGGTGCCGCTCGCGCTGCCTTGGTAGTTCGTGTCGCTGAT
>CBIHRE010000316.1:0-6178 GCA_966212385.1 uncultured Akkermansia sp.
CGATGCCGGCGAAGAGCCGTCCGTTTTTGTAGAGAGGCACGCCGCCCGGCGAGGCGCGCAGGCGGGTGAGCGGGATGCGCGCGCCGGTGGAGGAGCGGAAGTAGTTGACGTCCGAATACGCGAGATTGGAGAAGCCGACGCCGACGAGCGGACCGGTCGGGCGGTTGCGCACTCCGGGCGGGAAGTGGTCCTGGATGATGAACTGCGCGGTGCGCGGGGTGAAGGACTGCTCGTTGGAGCTGAGGAACACGGCGGTCCCGGCCTTCGCGACGGCGATGGCGCGCTCGTTGGCGGTGATGCCGCCGGTGCCGTCGGCGCGTCGCAGGACGAGTTCGCGGCCGTCGCGGTCCACGATCGCGATCACCGAGCGGGGAAACTTCTCGAGCGCGCGGTCGGCGGCCTGTTGCTGGATGCGATCGAGGTCGGCGGCGGTGTAGGCCGGAGGCGTGACGGCGGGGGACGCGGCCCGGAGCGAGACGTCGCCAAGCGCCAGCACGGACACCGCGAACGAGAGCGTCGGGAGAAGACGGCGGAGGGTGGCGAAAGTCATCGGCGCGGGACGAGCGAGCCCGAGCTAGAGCCGGGATGCATTCGCGGCAATCCCCAAAGGACGCCCAGGACCGGCGGTGACGTTAAAAGAAAGCGATTTTCGACCGCCTCACTTGCAAGCCCTTGTCACACGCCGGCTTTTTGGCGAAGCGCCTCGCATGCATCCAACGGCTTCCCGCTTCTCGCGCGCGTGTCTGCGTCGTGCTTTCACGGGTCTCGCGCTCGGCTTGGGCATCTGGACGGCGGAGGTCCGCGCGGCCGACCACGCGGATGCGCCGAACACCTCGAACGACCCGGCGGCCGACCTGAACGATTCCTACATTTTTCTCGATCCGAACGACAACAGCCACGTCGTGCTGCTCATGACGGTGCGCGGCTTCATCGTCCCCGGCGAGGCGGTCAACCAAGGCATCTTCGATCCCGCCGTGCGCTATCGGTTCCAGATCGAAAACACCGGCGATCCCCGCCCCGACCTGAACATCGACGTCACCTTCGGTCCCCGTCTCCTGACCTCGATGGCGCAGGTGGCGAAGATCACTTTGCCGGGCGGGCGGACCTTCACTGCGCCGGCCACCAATCCCTCCCTGGGCGGCGCGGCGCCCGAGGCCGTCGTGACCACCGATGAGAAAAGCGGCGTGTCGTTTTTCGCGGGCGAAGTCGACGACCCGTTCTTTTTCGATATCCCGGCCTTTTCGCGATTCTCCGCCTCGGTGCGCGCGGGGAAGCCCGATCCGTCGCAACTCGAGCGCGGGCGCGACAGTTTCGCCGGCTACAACACGATGGCGATCGGGCTGCGTTTCCCCCTCGCGAAGCTGAAGGGCAAGGGGCCGAAGATCGGGCTCAACGTGGTCACCCATCGCCGCGCGGTGAGCATCGACGCCACGGGCCGCGGGGTGGCGACCGGCGCCTATTACCAGGTCGACCGCGCCGCCACGCCCGCGGTCAACGTCGCGCTCATCCCCTTCACGAAGAAAAACGCGTTCAACGTCTCCGGGCCGACCGGCGACGCGGCGGCGAAGTTCGCGACCGAAATCGTCGACACGCTCGTGCTCTTCGGCGCCGACGATGAACACATCGCCAAGCTCGCAAACACCGCGGTTTTCAAGGGCGACTACCTGCGGATGGACCCGGCGATCCCCAACACCGGCCCGGGCGGCGGCACGAACCCAGAGGCGGCTTTCCCGAACGGACGGCGCCTGCGCGACGACACGATCGACATCATCCTCACCGAGATAAACAACGGCGCGCCCTTTGGTGATCACGTCGACGCCAACGATGTTCCGCTGCGTGACTCGTTCCCCTTTCTCGGCTACCCGCAGCAGCCGCGCTCGACGGGTGTGGTGGATGACAACACGCGGAACTAGGCACGGCTCTCCGCGTGGATGCGCGCGGGCGGCGACGGTGCTGCTCGTCGCCGCGATGGCGGGTCTCGTGGTGCTGCCCTGCGCCGGAGCGGAGGCCTCGAATGCGACTGGAGCCGGTTCGGATTCAGCACGGGCGGATTCGTCGCACCGATCCGATCCGGCGCGGGACTTTCTCGAGGCGCGTGTGCGGTCCGATCCGGACGATTCGACGGCGTGGAACCGGCTCGGCGCGCTCGAGCTGGCCGCGTATCGGCGCGAAGGCGATTTCGCGGAGCTCCGTGCGGCGGAGCGCGCCGCGTCGGAGTCGCTTCGCGCGGTGCCGGCCGAGGCGAACCGGGCCGGTCTCGCGTTGCGGGCGCGCGTTGCGCAGGCCTCGCATCGTTTCGACGCGGCGCGGCAGGATGCGGAACGTTTGACGGACATGGCTCCCGCCGAGGCGGAGGGCTGGCGTTTGCTGACGGACGTGCGCATCGAGCTCGGCGACATGGAGGGTGCGCGAAAGGCCGCGGAGGAGCAGGCGCGGCTGGAACCGCGCGCGGTCGCGACGGAGCTTTGTCTGGCGCGCTTGGCCATGGAGCTGGGCAACGCGAAGGAGGCCCGGCGCGGGCTGGCCGCGGTGCGCGCGCAGGCCGAGGCGGCGAGTCCGCCCGACGCGGAACTGATCGCGTGGTGTCGGGTGCAGGACGGACGGCTGGCATTTTCCTCGGGCGATCTCGACGCCGCGGAGCGGGCGTTTCGCGGCGCGCTGCTCGCCTGGCCCGGCTGGTATGCGGCCGAGGATCGCCTGGCCGAGACGCTGGCGGCGCGCGGGAATTTCGACGGTGCTCTCGTGATCTACCGACCGCTCGCGGAGCGCTTGCGAAGGCCGGAGATCTGGCAGGCCTTTGGCGACGTGCTCATGGCGGCGGGCCGAGGCAAGGACGCGGTCGAGTGGTATGAAAGGGCGCGCGTCGCCTACCTCGCGTCCGCGGAGTCGGGCGAGTTGCTTTATTTGCACCACCTCTCGGGATTTTTCTGCGACGTGATGCCTGATCCGGCGTCGGCGCTGCGGTGGGCGCGGCGCGATCTGGAAACGCGGCGAAGCATGGGCGCGTGGGACGCGCTGGGCCGGGCTTTGCATCGCGCGGGGCGGCCGACCGAGGCGCTGGTAGCGGAGCGGCGCGCCTTGGAATTCCCGGCGTCGGCCCGGGACGCCCATGTGCTTCTCAACGCGGCGGCGATCTGCCGGGTGGCCGGCGAAGCGGCGCGTGCGAAGGAGTATCTCGACGCGGCGCTGGCCGTGAATCCACGCTGCGGCGGATTTCACGTGCATCGTTGACCTGTGCGGCCCGGCGGGGTGTGGGGCTTGGCGCGGCTGCTCCGCAGGCGTAGGCCAGGCCGATCAGAGCTCGACGTCGCGGCAGCGGGCCTCGAGCAGGCTGGAAATCTGTGCGATGGCCGCGTGGTCGAGAGGCGGGACGACGAAGCCGGTGTGGCCGGATGCGGGCGGGACTTCGATGGCGGCGGGGAGTTCGCGCGGGCTCAGGACGGTCACGGGGTTCGCCGCGCCGCCGTCCTTGCGAATGATCGACCATCCGGGGAAGACGAGCAGCGCGTGGACGGGCACGGGGCGGCCGAGCTCGCGTTGGAGAAAAGCGGCGAGCCACTCGGCTTGGATGCGGGCTTGCTCGAGACCGTGCCGGTCCTCGCCCCAGGGGTAGGCGAGGGCGCGGCCGTCGTAGATGATCTCGTGGGCCATGAAGCCGACGCGAGCGCGGCCTTTGCGGCGGGTCTTAGTCTCGATGGCGAAGACGCCCGCGGGGCCGACGACGACGTGGTCGATGTTGAAGGGTTTCGCTTTGGCGGAGCCGGACGGCGTCAGGGACGTGTCGTCGGCGGGAAGGTCGTGAAAGACGCGGTGTCCGGCGGCCTTGAGCGGCTCGAGGTGCTCGGCGACGACGCGTTCGCCGAAGAGGCCGAGGGCAAGGTTACGGCGCTGGCGAGCGTAGGAGATGGCGGAGTAGAATGCCAGCAGCACGACCGCCACGAGGATGCCCAAGCTTATCCGGGAAAGCGTCGTTTCTATGGGGTCGCGTGCGAGTGAATCGGCCTTGTTGGCCAACGACATCAGAGGGCTCACGCCGATCAGGACAAAAGTGAGAAGCTGGCGGGCCAACTGCCGGTCGAGTTTGGCGAGTTTCTGGCGGAGCGAGTGGCCTGCCTCGCGAAGAAGTTTTTGCTCGGTCGGAAACGGACGGCGAAAGTCCTTGGCGATGACCTCCAGCAAGGCGACGCCGGCGAGCAGCGCCAGAAACACCAGGACGAACGCGTAGAGGTAGTAAATCATTCCGTCACAGCCAGCACGGGCGGGAGCGGACAGTCGAGCGCGGCGGCGAAGGCGCGGAGCATGTCGGCCTCGGCCTGGGTGAGGCGCGAGTCGGCGGTGAGCGCGGTGGCGAAGGCTTGCAGGACGCGTTTGCGGAAGGGCGCGGGCGTGTGGGCGAGGTGTTCGAGCGCGAGGTCGAGCTCCTCCCAGGTGCTCGCGCCGGAGGGGCGGTAGGCGAGGGGAGGCTGGAGCCCGTTGAACTCGATGGCGGCGCGGGCGAAGGCCATCGCGGCGGAGCGCTCGTCCGCCGCCTCCACGCGGGCCGCGGCGGAGAGGGCGAGCGAGAGTTCGCCGACGACTTGGTTTGGTGCGAGCACTTGGATGGCGTCGCGCGGGCGGGAGGCCAGACCGAGGGTGCGGGTGACGAGCTTTTGCAGCGCGAACTCGCGGACGCTCACCTGGCCGTCGGCGTGGATGAGCGCGTCGAGGGTGTCGATGAGCGTGGCGCTCGCCTCGGGGGAAAGCTGGCGAAGCGCGGGCGCGGCGATCTGGAAAATCGCGAGGTGGTGCGAGACGGGGACCTGTTCCAGCTCCGAGCGCAGCCGCGCGGTCTGGCGGGCGGCGGCCGGGTCGGCGCGGGTGGCGACGAGCTCGATCTGGTGGGTGAGCGTGGCGGGATCCGCGCCGGGCGCGATGCAAAGGGCGAGCGTGAGGGCGAGGGCTTGCGACGGGTCGTGCGCGGCGTCGCGGATGGGGTCGGGCAGCGAGGCGAGAAGTTCGCGGCCGGCGGCGACGGTTTGCGGCGAGAGTTGTCCGGCGGCGCCGATGAGCGCGACGGGGTCGATGCGCGCGCGCTCGGGCCGGAAATCGTGGGCGGAGGATGGCGCGGCGAAGTGGGTGCCAAGCTCGTCGCGGGCGCCTTGGACTCTCGAAGGCAAAAACTTGCCGTCCCAGCCGGGCTCGATGGCGCGGATGCGTTCCCCCAGCGGAGGGTGGGTGGAGAAGGGATGCACCAGGCCGGCGCAGAAGGTCTGCGCGAAGCAGAAATGGCTGACTTCGTCGGCGCGGTCGTGGGTGAGGGTGCCCTCGACGGTGGTGCCTCCGAGGCGCTTGAGCGCGCCGCCGAGACCGGCGGGGTTACGGGTGAACTGCACCGCGGCGGCGTCGGCGAGAAATTCGCGCTGTCGGGAGACGGCGGCCTGGATGAGCCGGCCGAAGAGGTGGCCGATGTAACCCACGACGAGCAAGGCGATGCCGGCTCCGATGAGCAGAAGCGCGATGGCGGCTCCGTCGCCCGAGCTTTTCCCGCGCCGGGAGGTGCCCGATCCGCGCAGCTCGGACAAGCCGCGGAGGATGGCGCGGCCGAGGATCGAGAGGGCGAGGATGCCGAAGACGAGGGCGGAGAGGCGGGTGTTGAGCCGCATGTCGCCGTTGAGGATGTGGCTGAACTCGTGGGCGATGACGCCCTGGAGTTCGTCGCGGGAGAGGCGGGCGAGCGCGCCGTCGGTCACGGCGATGGCGGCGTCGGCGGGCGAGTAGCCGGCGGCGAAGGCGTTGATGCCGGATTCGCCGTCCAGAATATAGACGGCGGGCACGGGGACGCCGGAAGCGATGGACATCTCCTCGACGACGTTGAGCAGCGTGCGTTCGTGCAGATCGGTCGTGTCGGAGGCGATGCGGCGGCCGCCCACGCGCTCGGCCACGGCCGGACCGCCGTCGCGCAGGGCGAGCCAACGGGTGAGGCTGGCGACTCCCGTGACAAGCAGGGTGAAGAGCGCGACGCCGCCGAAAAGATCCGGTCGCCACCAGCGATGGTCGGTCTTGGTGAAGGCCGCGTCGCCGATGTAGAGCGCGGCCACGTAGAGCGCGGCGATGGTGCCTAGGAGGGCGAGCGCGAAGAGCGCGACGAGGCGGCCGGTGCGGCGGCGGGCGCGGTCTTGGGCGTCGAAAAAGTCCATCG
>CBIHRE010000317.1:0-6171 GCA_966212385.1 uncultured Akkermansia sp.
AACCATTGAAAAGCCACGGCCGGAGAGATCGCGCGTGAGTCTCACGCCGCCCAGCCAAGTCAAGCCGAGCACGACGGAATCATCGTAACCTTCGCCGACAAACACGGAGCCGTCGCGGGCGACGAAAAGATGGCGCTCCACGCCGTCGGCCGACTGGGCCCGGATGCGAAGCACCGGGCTGCGCTCCTCGAGGGTGATGGACAGGACGTCCGGGAAACGGCGGGCGACGACGGCCACTCGGACCTGGCCGGACTCGAGGAGACGGTCGCGAAGCGCGTCCAGGTCCAGCTCCATGAGCGGCACCCCGGGGCGGACGCCGAGCGTGCGCTCGACCCAGGCGCGGTTGAGCACGCCGTCGCCGCGGACGACGATCTCGCGAAGCGGCGCGGAGGGCGCGGGCGCGGCGAGCGCGGCGGGATTGTCGTTCCAGGTGCGCCAGGCGACGTATCCGAAAATGCAAGACGCGGCGACGAGACCGACCCCGATCCAGTGGCGAAGCGCGGAAAGGACGAGACGACGGCGCCCGGTGCGATTACGCGGACGCGGCGCCGCCGCCGGGGCGACGGTGTCGCGCCAGGTGGGTGCGGTCTGCGGAAGGATCGGGACGTGGTTCACGGCAAGCGGCTACGCGGAAGGACGGACGGTTTCCTGAAGACGACGCACGGCGGGTTTGACCAACTCCCCGACCAGTCCGGTGAAATCTAGCCCCGCGCAGCGCGCGCTCATCGGCAGGAGACTGGTTTCCTTCATGCCGGGGAGCGTGTTTATTTCCAGCAGGAAAAATTGATTTTCGGATACGAGGATGAAATCGACGCGCGCATAGTCGCGACAACCGCACGCGGCGAAGGCCTTTTCAGCGGCGGCGCGGACCGCGGCGGTGGCGGAGTCGGAGAGCGGCGCGGGGGCGAGGTATTCGGTCGCGCCCTTCGTGTATTTGCTCGCGAAGTCGTAGACGCCGGAACGCGGGCGGATCTCGACGATGCCCATGGCCTTGCCGCCGAGAACGCCGACGGAGAGCTCGCGGCCCACGAGGCGCGGCTCGGCGATCCAGTTGCCCGGCGTGAGCGCGGCGAGGGCGGCGGCGAGCGCGGCACGATCCTCGGGCAGGGCGAGGCCGACGGAGGAGCCTTGGTCGTTGGGCTTGAGCACGACGCGCTCCGAACCGAGAGCCGCGATGAGTTCCTCGGCGGTGGGGCGCGAGGAGCCGGACGCGACGGTGAAGGTGCGGTCCGGGGCGACGTTCACCCCGGCGGACGCAGCGGCGCGCTTGGTCGCGGCTTTGTCCATGGTGAGCGCGGACGAGGCGGCGTCGCAACCGGCGTAGGCGATGCCGGCGGCGTCGAGCAGTCGCTGCATGCCTCCGTCCTCTCCGAAGGTTCCGTGGAGAGTGGAGAACACCACGTCGCGGGCGGGATCGAGTCCGGGAGGCAGCGCGGCGGCCGTCACGTCGACCAGGCGCGTGGGCCAGAGGCGGGCGATCGCGGCGGCCGAGGCGGCGCCGGAGCCGAGCGAGACCTCGCGTTCGGAGGATACGCCGCCGGCGAGGACGGTGATGCGAAGACCGGAAATCGGGGGGGGGCCTGAGGCGGACATCACAGGAAATCCTTCCAATCGCGGCCGTAGAGCAGGACCTCGGGCTCGAGGCGGACGCCGTGGGTTTTCTCGACTTGGGCGCGGACGCGGCGGACGAGCGCGATGACGTCGGCGGCGCGGGCGTGGTCGTGGTTGACGATGAAATTGGCGTGCACCGGAGAGACCTCGGCGTCGCCCTCGCGGCACCCCTTCAGTCCGGCGGCGTCGATGAGGCGGCCGGCGGAATTGCCCGGCGGATTCTTGAAGATGCAACCGGCCGACGGCTCGCGGGGCTGGGTCTTGCGGCGTTTGTCTCGGTAAGCGTCGATCTGTTGGTTGATCTCGGCGGAGGACTTGGTTGAGTCGGCGCCCGGCGGGCGAAGGATCGCGCCCAACGCGATGGCGTTTTCCAGCTCGGCGCAGTGGCGGTAGTCCACGTGCATCGAGGACTTCGGCAAGGTGCGCCGTTCGCCGGCGAGAGTCACAAAGTCCACGCTTTCGACCACGTCGAAGGTCCAGCCGCCCATGGCGCCGGCGTTCATGCGAAGCGAGCCGCCGAGGTTGCCGGGAATGCCCTCGAGGAACTCGAAGCCCATGAGGCCGGCCTTGGCGGCGAGGCCGCAAAGATTCTTCAAACGCAGGCCGGCGCCGGCGCGGATGCGGCCGTCGGGCAGAGGGACGAAGCTTTCCCAAAAGGGGTGGCGCAGGCCGATGACGAGGGCGTCGACGCCTTCGTCGGGCACGAGGAGATTCGAGCCGCGGCCGAGGGGGAGGACGCGCAGGCCAAGGGCGTGGGCGGCGCGGACGAGGTCGACGAGGTCGGAGTCGTTGGCCGGCTCGGCGTAGAGGCGGGCGGCGCCGCCGACGCGAAGGGTGGTCTTGTCGGCGAGCGAGACCTCGCGCTGGATCTTCGTCTCGACGGAGACGCGCGGGGAAAGAATGGCGGCGACGCGGTCCCACCACGCAGGCCAGACAAAACCGGCCAGCCAGGCGCGCGCGGAGACATCGAGGTCGCCGGCGCCGATGATCGCCACGAGATCGCCGGGGCGAAGATCGGCGGCGACACGGGCGTAGACCGGAGCGTGTCCGCCCGCGAGATGCACCAGGGGAAAGCCGGGAGCGGCGGCGCGAATGGTTTCGGCCAGATCCGAGGTCGCGCCGCCGGGAATCAACGCTTCGCCGGCGCCGTAAACGTCGAGCAGGTAAAGGGCGTCGGCGGTGGAGAGCGCGGCGGCGAAACCTGCGCGGAACTGCTTGGTACGGCTATAGCGGTGCGGTTGAAAAACCACGCGGAGACGGCCCTCGGCGGGCAGACGCAGGCGCAAGCCGGTGAGGAGCGCGGCGATCTCGGAAGGATGGTGCGCGTAGTCCTCGATGACGGTGAAGGCGGCGCCGGTCGCGAGCACGGCCTGCCGACGGCGGACACCGGCGTAGCCGGCGAGCAGGTCGGCGCGGAGATCGGCGCCGAGGAGATGGGCGGCGGCGAGCGCGGCGGTGGCGTTGAGGGCGTTGAAGTCGCCAAAGGCCCGCACGGTGGCGGCGGGAAGCACCGGCAGAAACCGGCCCGAGAGGGAGAGCTCGAGCCGGGCGGGACCGGCGGGCCCGGAGGCAAGGAGCGAGTAGGCTCCGCCGCGTCCGAAGGTGAAAGAGCGGGGAGCCGGGAGCGAGGAGCCCGGAGCCAAAGCGGCGGCGCGGGCGGAGAGTTCGCAGGCGGCGTTGATCAAGACCGGGCCGGCGGTGCGCGACAGGAGCGCAGCGAAGGCGGCCTCGAGCTCGGCCTGGGTGCGGTAGTGATCGGGGTGGTCCCAATCGAGGTTCACCACGACGGTGAGGAAGGGGGCGAAGCGGCCGATGGTGCCGTCGCTTTCGTCGATTTCCGCGATGAGCAGATCGCTCGTTCCGGCGGCGGCGGGCGGGGTGGCGTCGTCGGCGAAGAGACCGCCGCCCACGTAGCCGGGCGAGAGGCCGGCGGCGCGGAGGGCGGTGACGAGCATGGCCGTCGTGGTGGTCTTGCCATGCGAGCCACAGACGGCGACGAGACGACGGTGGCGGGCGAGCTCGGCGAGCAATTCGCCGCGGCGAACGACCTCGAGGCCCCGCTTTCCGGCCGAGATCAGCGCGGGATGCGAGGGCGGGATGGCCGAGGAAATGACGACGAGTTCGACGCCCTCGGGGAGGACATCGGGCGCGGTGAGCCGGACGCCGGCGCGCTCCAGCCAGACGCGCATGGCGTCGGTCATGGCGTCGTCGGCGCCGCTGACGGCAAAGCCAAGTTCCGCGGCGTAGATGGCGAGCGGACCGAGGCCCATGCCGCCGGCACCGAGGCAGTGGACGGCGCGGATCTCGCGGCCAAAAAGCGGGGGAAGCTTGCGGGCGTCACTCATCGGGCGGCGCTGGCGGCGACGATCTGCTCCAGATCGTCGAGCATGAATTCGAGCGAGGGCGCGGCGTCGAGGCGGGACAGACCCGCGCGGAAACCGGCGAGGCGGGTTTCGTCGAGGATGATCGAGGTGGCGAGAGGCGTGAGCTGGGAGATCCGGGTCTGGTCGAGGACCACTCCCCCGCCCTGCTCGACGAACCAGGCGGCGTTGGCCCGCTGGTGGTCGTCGGCGGCCTGCGGGTAAGGCACGAGCACGGCGGGCACGCCGACGCGGGCAAACTCGGCCAAGCTGCCGGCGCCGGCGCGCGCGACGACGAGGTCGGCTGCGGAGAGCAGACCCGCGACGTCATCACAAAAAGGAATCCAGGCGGAGCGGACGAGGGAGCGAGGAGCGGGGAGCAAGGAGCCAGGAGTCGGAAGCGCAGGCCCGGGATTTTCGGTGAAGGCGGCGTCGCCTTTGCCGAGGCCGGTCACGCAGGCGAGTTGAACGCCAAGCGCGGCGAGATCGCGGGCCGCGTCGCGCGCCCACTGGTTCAAGGGCGTGGCGCCCTGGCTGCCGCCGAACACGACGAGGATCTTTTTCGCGGGGTCGAGCCCGAGCCGGGCGGCGGCTTCGGCGCGCGGCAGCCGGGCGATCTCGGCGCGGACCGGCATGGCGGCGGCGCGGACGCGCGGGTCGCCCGGCGGACGGCCGGGGAGCGAGATGCCCGGCGGCAGCCAGACGCGGGAGGCGAAACGGGCGAGGTGGCGGACCGCCTTGCCCGGCACGCGGTTCGACTCGTGCAAGGCCACGGGGACACCGTGCAGGCGGCCGGCGAGGATGACGCTGGCGGTGGTGAATCCGCCGAAGCCGATGATCGCGGCGGGGCGCTCGGCGCGCACGAGGCGACGGCCTGCGGCGTAGCCCTTCGACTGCGAAAGGAGGAAGCGACCGAGCACCGCCGGATGCGCGCCGAAGGGCGTGCCCGGGATGGGCTCGAAACGCAGGGCGGGATACTTCGAGGCCAACCGCGTATCCACCTTCTTGTGACTGATGAGAAGGATCGGACGGTGCCCCCTCGCGACCAGGCCCTCGGCAAGGGCGATGCCGGGCGAAAGATGCCCTCCGGTGCCGCCGCAGGAGAGCAGAAACGCGCGGCCCGTGGAGGCGGCGGGCATGGACGACGAGGCGGTCGCGGCGGGTGCGGAGGGGGCTTCGGGGGCGGCGGTCATCCCAAAAAGTCCCGGCTGCCGGGGAGGACGTGCTCGCGCGACCAGGCGCGGCGCGTGTTGACGAGCAATCCGATGAGGATGCCCATGAGCATGAGGTTCGACATGCCGGAGCTGACGAAAGGCATCGACATGCCCTTGGTCGGCAGGAGTCCGGTGACGACGCCGAGGTTCACGATCGACTGAAGGGCGACGATCAGGATGCAACCGGCTACGAGAAGAAACTGGAACTGATTGGGCGCGCGGCGCAGGTGGATCAACCCGCAGACGAATATCGTGAAAAAGAGGGCCACGGTGCCGAGGGTGGCGATCAGGCCGAGCTCCTCCCCGACGACCGCGAAAATGAAGTCGGTGTGCGCCTCGGGCAGATAGTTGGCCTGCTGGCGGCCCTGGCCGAGACCGACTCCGTCCACGCCTCCGGAGGCGAAGGCGAGGATGGCTTGGTAAAGCTGGAAAGTCTGGTCGCGCTTGTTGCCCTCGACGTCGAGGAAGCCGAGGAAGCGGTTCAATCGGTTCGGATTCAGCATGACCGCGACGGTGAAAAACGCGGCGCCGCCGGCCACGCTCACGAGGATGTAGAACCAGCGGGCGCCGGCGAGGAAGAGCAGGACCAGGCCGACCGCGCCGACAAGGGCGGTGGTGCCGAAGTCGGGCTGGAGCATGTTGAGACCCGCCAGGACGCCGATGATCCCGAGCGGGATCACGAAACCGCGCTTGAACTCGTCCATGCGCGACTGGTTGAGCGCCAGGTAATGTGCGAGGACGAAGACGACGCCGAGCTTGGCGAGTTCCGACACCTGAAAGCGGATCGGACCGAAGCCAAGCCAGCGCCGGGAGCCGTTTACGCTGATGCCGATGTGCGGGATGGCGACGAGGACGAGGAGCCCGACGATGCCGAGGGCGATCCAACCGACGTGACGGCGGCAGCCTTCCAGATCGATACGACTGAAGAAAACGCCCGCCCCGGCCGCGATGCCGAGCCCCAGGATCTGCTTCCAGAAGTAGGTCGT
>CBIHRE010000318.1:0-6155 GCA_966212385.1 uncultured Akkermansia sp.
GCGGGACGGCGGGTACGGTGCTGGTCGGGGCCGTGCTGGTTGTCGCCTCCGCCGTAGGGCCACTGGATGAGCGTCGCGCCGTCGGCGGTGCTGCCGCTGCTGACGTCGATGGCTTTGCCGCTGTTCACGTTCAGAAGCTTGAAGAAGCCATCGCCGGCGGGAGTGACCGTCCACTTCTGGCAGTTGTTGTTATTCGAGGGCCAGATCTGCACGACCGCGCCGTCGGCGGTGGAGGCGCCCGTGACTTCGAGCAATTTGCCGCTGGCGACGCCGGTCAATTTATACTGACCGTTCCCGAGGTGGGCGAGGGTCCACTCTTGGTCGTTGCCGCCGTTCCAGCCCCACTGCACGGCGTCGGTGCCGTCGGCGGTGCCGCCGTTCACGAGATCGACGACCTTGTTGCTCTTGCGGCTGGCGACGCGGTAGGTGCCGTTCGGGACGGTTTGTCCGCTGTCACTCCAGAGGCCGAGCTCGGCGACCGCCACGCCGGTCGCACCATTGTTGGCGGTGATTTCGAGTCGATAGAAGCGGTAGGCGGTGGTGTTGGCGATGTCGTAGACCTTCTGCTGCATCCTATAGTCGAAGGTCTGATTGCTGGCCGAGGCGAGAGTGGTCCACGACACGCCGTCCTGAGAGGCGCGGAAGTTCCAGCTTTTCGGATCGCGCGTGTCCACGTCGGCGCTGTTGACCGTGTAGCGCTTGACGACCTGCTCATTTCCAGCGCCGAAGTCATACTGGATCCATCCCGTCGGCGAATTAAAGCCGAACCACTTGGAGCCCGGGCTGCCGTCGAAGGCCTTGGCGGGACCTTCCGTGGCGGAGTTCTGGTTGTCACTCGCCGTCGCGGTGCCGCTGAACGCGAGGTTCACCATCGCCGTGGGTAGCAGAGCCGCGCTGAACGAGGCCGAGGTGCCGTTGCCGGCGGAGTTGATGGCGCGGACCGCATAGTAGTAGGTCGTGCCCGCGGCCGCTGTCGTGTCGACATAACTGGTGGTGGCTGCGGAGAGGCCGTTGGCGATCGTGGTCCAAGTGCTGTTATTGGGGGAGCGGAGCACCATATAACTGGTGGCGCCAAAGGAGGGCAGCCAGCGCACGGTGATGGCTTTGTTGGAGCCGCTGGCGAGCACGCCCGCCGGGGCGGCGGGCGCCGTCACGAGGCCGCCGGCGCCACCGGTGAAGGCGACGTTGGAGAAGGTGGCGGTCTGAGCCGTCGTCGTGCCGCTGCAGAGGAACAGCCCGAGATAGAGAGTGGAGGGGAGGTTGGCGAAGTAGGTGCAGTTAAGGGGCATCCAGCTGGTGCCATCCGGAGCGGCGAAGGTCGTGAGCTGTTTGCCCCGGCGTTCGATCTTGATCCAGTAGGGCATGCCGGGAGTCCACTGGTGCGAGCGATCGTCGTAGCCGGTCCCGCCCCAGTTTTCGGTCCAGCCCCGCATGTGGGATTCCATCAGGATGGTGGCCGCGGGCACGACGCCGATCCAGGCGCGCTGCGAGAAGGCGCCGGTAAGCGTGTCGCGGATCATCAGGCCCGCCTTGCCGTTGTTGTTGCCCGAATAGGTGAAGGAGTTGACCTTGGCGACCATGGCGCAGTCGCCGGTCATCGTCGTGTAGGCAAACTGGCAGTCGTCGGTGGTATCGTTCCAGACGCCGTTGCCGAGTCCGGTCATCGTCCAGACGCCGCCCGAATACGAGACGCTGCGTCCGGTGGTCTGGGTGCCGAGGGTGGTCAGGGTCAAGCCGCTCGAAGCCGGCGAAACCGACGGGAAACCGGCCGGTGTCACCGTGGCGGTGGTGAAGTCGGCGGTCTTGGCATACATGAAGTTGCCGCCGTCCACGGGCTGTTCCTGAAGTTTGCGATCGATCCAGGGGGTGGGCAGGCCCTTGCGGTTTTTGTAGGCGTTCTGGAGAAGGTAGAAGACGGCGCGATTGGCGGTGTAGGGCCCGGCCGCGTTGTGATCCCAGAGCCAATCGATGGTGCCATAGGGGACATAGGGATTGTCGGTGGTCAACGTGTTGCGGGCATAGTATTCGCCGCAGGCGAGCAGGCGGTTGTCCAATTCCGAGTAGAGGTCGACGCCTTGCTTCCAGGCGACCTCGGCGGTGAATGCCAGGCCCAGAAGAGTGCCTTGGCCGTGGCCCGCATCGCGGCCCGTTTCGCCCATCTGGCCGGTGGCCAGCGTATTCATAAGGCCGCTACCGTGGAAGGTGCGGTAAAGATTGACGATCTGGTTGAACTTCGCGGTGTCGTCGCAGAAGACGGCGATCGCGATACCGGCTTCCATATAGATGGCGCCTTTGTTGGCGGGGCCGAGCACGTTGCCCGAGGCGAGGGAGGCCGGCCAGAGGACGTTCGTGAAATAGTTCTTCACCGTGGTGGTGTCGGCGGCTGTCCATCCGGACCAGGTGCCGCGCAGGATGCTGGCGCCGCCGCCGTAACAGGCGGCGTAGTCGCCGAGATCGAGGCCGGATTCGTTGCCGGTGAAGCTCGTGTGGGTGTTCGCCCAGGCGATGAGGATGTCGCGCGCTTTCTGCGCGTAGGCGGCATTGCCCGTGAAATACCACATGCGCGAGAGGTTGTAGACGGCGACCATGTCGTTCCGCCATGCGCCGAGGTATTGGTCGTAGGCGCCGGCGCGGCTGACATTCGCGAACGGTCCTTGCATCGTGTAGGTGAGCTGGGAATGCCCGTCGCCCGAGAGCACGGCGTAGCCTTGTTTCCAAGGCTCCTGGTTGAGGCTGGCCTTGATGGTGATCAAATCGTCGAGCGTGGCCGGGATGCAGGGGTGGGTATAGGCGCGGGCGGGGGAGGAAAGGCCGGCGAGGGCCGCGAGCAGGCAGAGGGCGCGTGCCTTCAGGGCACGGCCAAGGGCGGGTATACGCTTGGGGTAGGGGTGGGGTTACGAACACGCGCGGGAGACCCGTGAAGGTCTCTCGGGTTGTTCGGATGCGTGTCGTGCGCGCGATCCGGCGTCGCGGCAACAGGACATCCTGTCTACCCTGTTATCGGGAGGCAAAGCGGCGCCTCGCAAATCCAGTCGGCGGTGCTTGGTCGGGCGGACCATACGTTCGTGGCGGAAAGACCAAAATGGGGCAGGCCGGCTTGGCCTGCCCCCATGCGCGGCCCGACGGAGGGCCGTGGCGAATCCGTCGGCAGCGGAAATTCCATCCCCGGCGCGACGCGGGAGGTCGGGCGGGATCAGGGGGTATAGGCGCCGTCGGGGACGGGCGCGCCGAAGTCGGGCGAGCCGTCGGGCCGCCAGCGGATGATCTGGGCGCGGGTGGCGCGATCGGGGTTGGAAAGCGGGTCGCCCTGGATTCGCTCGTAGTTACGAGCGTGATACACAAGGATGTCGGTCTTGCCGTCGGGCGTGGTGGTGAAGGAGTTGTGGCCGGGGCCGAATTGACCGTGGGGCGCGTAGGAAGCGAGCACGGGCCGGGGGGATTTGGTCCAGGAGGCGGCGTCAAGCAGGTCCGCGTTTTCGTCGGCGGAGAGCAGACCCAGGCAGTAGTTTGCGTCGGTGGCGCTGGCGGAATAGGTCATCCAGACGCGGCCGTTTTTGACCAGGACGGCCGGGGCTTCGCAGACCCAGGGGCCTCGGCGCTCCCAGTCCTGGTCGGGACGAGCGAGGAGCGTGATCTTGCCGGTGATGGACAGCGGGGTGTCCATGCGAGCGATGTAGAGGTTGGTGCCTTTCACGCCGTTCTCGACCTGGGTCCAGACGAAGTAGCGGGCGCCGCGGTGCGTGAAGGTGGTGGCGTCGAGGGAGAAGGACTCCCATCCTAGTTTGATCGGGCCTTTCTCCATCCACGCGGCTTCGAGCGGGTTGTCGCCTACGCCCTCGAGGGCGTAGGGGCGGATGGCCCACTTGTTCTCGGCCGCGCCGGCGGTGAAGTAGACATACCACTTGCCGTCGATGAAGTGGAGCTCGGGCGCCCAGATATGTGCGCCCATCGGGCCGCGCTCGTGTTTGCGCCAGATCACCTTGGGCTCGGCGCTGGAGAGGCCGCCGAGGGAGCGGGCGCGACGGAGCTCGATACGGTCATATTCCGGGACGGTGGCGGCGAGGTAGTAGTAGCCGTCGGTGTGGAGAGTGACCTGCGGGTCGGCGCGTCGGGGGGCGATAGGGTTTGTCCATCCCGAGGAATCGGCCGCGGGGGAGTTCGCGGACGGACGAGACGCGCAGGAAGCGAGCGGGAGCACGGCGAGGATGAGCGCGAGGGTGCGTGGCCGAACGATGTTTGTGCGCATGAGAGCGGGGGGCATGGATGACGGAGATGCGGGATGAAGGTGGCGCCGAGCGGTGTTAAGGAGCGGGGGCGCTTCCCACGCCCTCGGAGGTCTGGACGATGCGGCGGAGGGTGCCGTCGGGATTGTAGAAGAGTTCGTCCAGGCAGACGGAGCGGCGGTTGCCACCGCCGGCGCGGAGCCTGGAGTCATGCTGCATGGCGCCGTTGTGGTAGAAGAACCAGTGGCGACCCTTGAAAGTGATGATGCCTTGGTGGATGGTGGTGCTGTTGAACGGGCCCTCGGCGAGAAGGCCGCGCGGAGTCCACGGTCCGGCGAGGCTGGTGGCGGTGGAGTAGCAAATCTTCTCGGGGAAACCGCTCGCGTAGCTCAGGTAGAAGGTATCGCCGTGTTTATGTATCCAGGGCGCCTCGGTGTAACGGGGCACCTGCGCGTCGGGGGTGACGCGGATGTCGCCGTCGAGTTCGGTCATGTTGGCTTTGAGTTTCGCGTAGTAGCACTTTTGGTTGCCCCAGAAGAGCCATGCCTGGCCGTCGTCCTCGATCCATACCGTCGGGTCGATATCGTCGTAGCTGATCCGGGTGGCCGTGGTCATATCGTTGGTGACGAGGGCGGAGCCGCGGGCGTCGACAAAGGGTCCGGTGGGCGAGTCGGAGACGGCGACGCCGATGGCCTTGCTGCGGAGGGCGGCGTGCTGGAGGGCGGCGTAGAAGTAGAACTTGCCGCCGCGCTCGACGACTTGGGAGGCCCATGCTTGGCCTGATGACCAAGCGAAGTCGGTCGGCTTGAGCGGGGAGCCGTGAGAGGTCCACTGGACGAGATCTTTGCTCGAGAAACAGAGCCATTGGTTCATCACGTAGCCTGCCCGGTCGTTGGGCGCCTCGTCCTGGCCGGCGTAGAGATACACGGTGTCGCCGACGACGAGCGGCGCCGGGTCGGCGGTGAACACGTCGGTGATGATGGGGTTGGCGGCGTGGACCGCGAGGGGAAGCGCCAGGGCGGCGAACGGGAATTTCATAAGGTGCCTGGATCCTTGAAATCTGCGCTTAGCGGGTGACGAGGATGCGGTAGAAGCGGCGGGGCTCGGCGGGGTCGTAGGGAGTTTCGAATACAATCGGCGAACCGTCGCCGAGGACGGGATCGCCGACGGCCAGCCAAGAGCCGGAGGCGAGATCGGTGCTGGTCTGGAGCTGGTAGCTGTGGCCGACGACAGAGGTGGCGGTGGTGAGCCTGGCCATGGCGGGAGTTTCGCCGGAGGAGGGGATGATGACGAAGGCGGGCGTGGCGGACTCGGTCTCGCTAAGCAGGGCGGAGGCGGGCGTGGCGGGAATCTCGTCGGAGGCGGGGCTCTCGGAGGCGGCGTTCGCGGCGGAGACGACGTAGTAGTAGGTCGCGCCGTAGGACACGGCGGTGTCGGTGTAGCTCGTCGCCGTGAGGCCGCTGGCGACCGTCGCGTAGCCGCCGCCGCTAGTGGTCGAGCGCTTCACGTTGTAGCTCGTCGCGCCGGCGGAGGCGCTCCAGGTGAGCGAGACCTGCAAGGGGCCCGGCGTGGCGGCGAGGCCGGTCGGCGCGGCGGGCGAGGTGACTGCATCCACCTGCGTGCTGTCCGCGCTGGAACCGGCGGCATTCACGGCGGCGACGACATAGTAATAGGTCGTGCCGTCGGTGAGATCGGTGTCCGTGTAGCTCGTCGCGGTCACGCCCGTGGCATGGTGGTGTAGCCGCTGCCGCTCGTGGTCGAGCGCTTCACGCTGTAGCTCGCGGCACCGGTCGAGGCGGTCCACGAAAGCGCGGCTTGTTGTGTGCCGCCGGTGGCCGTGAGGCCGGTCGGTGCGGCCGGCGTGGTGAGCGCGCCGACTTCCGAGGAGTTCATGCTTTCGCTGTTCGGGCCGGTCGCGGTGACAACGTAGTA
>CBIHRE010000319.1:0-6149 GCA_966212385.1 uncultured Akkermansia sp.
CTTTTCGCTCCGCCGCGCCCCCGCGAGCGCCGCGCCGCTCCCGCTCCTTCCGGCCGCGCCGGCTGGCGTCTCCTCCTCGCCGAGGACAACTCCATCAACCAACGCGTCGCCCTCGCGATCCTCTCCCGCCTCGGCTACCGCGCCGACGTCGTGTCCAACGGCCGCGAGGCCCTCGTCGCGCTCGGCCGCGTGCCCTACGACCTCGTGCTCATGGATTGCCAGATGCCGGAGATGGACGGCTACGAGGCCGCCGTCGCCGTTCGCGCCGCCGGCTCCGCCGTTTTCAATCCCCGCGTGCCGATCATCGCGCTCACGGCCAACGCCCTCGTGGGCGACCGGGATCGCTGCCTCGCCGCGGGCATGAACGACTACCTCACCAAGCCCATCGTCGCCCGTGAACTCTCGGAGTGCCTCGCGCGCTATCTGAACGCGGACCACGCGCCGCTTTCGCCCGCGGTCAATTGGTCCGAGTTCGTCGCCAAGCTCGACGGCGACGAGGCGCTCGCCTCCGAGCTGCTCGCCGCCTTCGCCGAGGAGGCCGTCGCGCTGCTCGCCCGCGCCCGGGCCGCCCATGCCGCCGGAGACGAGGCCGGCCTGCGCCGCGCCTTCACGGCTCTGGCCGCCGGCGCCGCCCATTACTGCACGCCCGCCCTCGGCTCTTCGGTCGCCGCCGCCGAGGCGTCCCTTGCGCAGGATTTCGGAGGGGATTCCTCCTTTGTCGCTGTTTCTACGCAGGTAGAGCGCGTGGCTCGATTTTCCTTCTGAAAGCTTAGCGCGTTTTTTACGGTGACGGGGTCTCCCCGGCCATGCCCGACTCCACCCTCCAGCCGCCCCTGGTTCTCGTCGTATGCGAGGACCGCGCCCGGCGGGAGCTGTTGAGGGACACGCTGGGCGACGAGCGCATGGAGCTCTGGCTCGGCGCCACGGCCGAGGAGGCCTTCCGCGTTTTGCTCGGCCGCAAGCCGGCCTTGGTGATCGTCGACCTCGATCTTCCGGGCGCGGCCGGCGCGGCCTTCCTCCGCATCCTCCGCTCTCCGGCGCATCCCGAGCTCAACGAGGTCCCGGTGCTCATGATCGCCGGCGACACCGACGACGAAGCCGAGGCGCGTGACGCCGCCGCCGAACTCGGCGCGAACGAGCTGCTGTTTCTGCCCGACGAACAGGCGCGGTTGGCCGAGCGCGTCGGCGCCCTGCTCTCCGGACCGGCGGGAGGGGCGCCCTGGCGGGTGCTCCTCGTCATGTTCGAAGGAAGCGAGCTGGAGCAACTGCGCGAACGCTTCGCCGCGCACTCCGTCCGTCTCGATCACGTGACGATGCTGCCCGGCGTCGAGGCCGCCTTCGCCACCGAGGCCTGGGATACGGTCGTGTGGGATCTCGATTCGCCGGGCTTCGACCGCGTCGAGCTCGCCAAGTGGATCGCGGTCGCGCCCCGCGCCTGCTTCATCACGCTCTCCTCCGATCCTTCGCCCTCCGGCTCGGTCGACTCCCTGCGCATCGGGGCCACGGCCCATCTGCGCCGGCCCTTCGCCGCGGACTACCTCGTCGGCCTCTGCCACCTCACGTGGCAAAAGCAGGGGCTGGTCCGCGCCCAGCGCATGCTCGAGCGCCGCACCTGGGAGCTGCGCCACTCCGAGCGCATGCTCGAGTGCATCCTCGATTCCTCCGACCAGATCTTTCTCGTTCTCGACGCCGAGGGACGGGTCGAGCTTTTCAACGCCGCCGCCCGTCGCATGTGCGCGGCCTTCTCCGACGCCGCGCCCCGTCGCGGAGAACCGATCGCGACCTACCTGCCGGCGCGTTTGCACCCCCTGCTGAAAAACGGCGTCGCCCGCGCCCTCGAGGGGGAGGTCGTGCAGCGCGACGTGGACCTGGTCGACCACGACGGGCGTCGCCATCGCTTCATCGTCCGCTACTCGCCGCTCGACGCCCACGACGACTCGCCGCGCCAGGTCTGTCTCAACGCCTACGACATCACCGATCGCGCCGCCGCCGAGGACGGCATCCGCCTGCGCAACCACGCCCTCAGCTCGGTCTCGCAGGGCGTGATGATCACCGACCCCGAACGCCGTATCGTCTACGTCAACGACGGCTTCACCCGGATGACGGGCTACGAGTCGAAGGAGGTGATCGGCCGCGGCCTCCGTTTCCTGCACGGCCCCGGGACCCCCTCGGATTTTCCCGACCGTGTCCGCGAGACGCTCGCCGCCGGCCGCACGGTCGAGACCGAGGTGCTCAACTATCGCAAGGACGGCACCGCCTTCTGGAACGACCTCACCATCACGCCGGTGAAGGACGCGCGCGGCGTCGTCACCCAGTTCGTCGGCGTGCAGCGCGACATCACCGAGCGCAAACGCCAGCAGGACGAGCTCGCCGCGAGCCAGTCCCGGCTTCAGGCGCTTTTCGATCACTCGAAGGACGCGATCCTGCTCGCCGACGACCAGGGCGCCTATCTCGACGCGAACCCCGCCGCCTGCGCGTTGCTCGGCTACCAGGTGAAGGAGCTCCGGGGACTCCATTTTTCGAAGATATTCCCGGTCGAGGACGCGGCCTGGGCGGCGAATTCCTGGCGCGAGTTTCTTTCCGCCGGACAACAATCGGGCGAGTGCCTGCTGCGCCGTCGCGACGGCGCGCCGGTGCGTGTCGAGTTCAGCGCCATCGCGCGCATCCAGCCCGGCGTCCACCTCTCCATCCTGCGCGACATCACCGAGCGTTCCGCGCTCCAGTCGCGCCTTATGCGCCAGCAGCGGCTCGAGAGCGTGGGCCGCCTCGCCAGCGGCGTCGCGCATGATCTCAACAACATCCTCACGCCCATCCTCATGGCGCCCGCCATCCTCCGCCCCTACCTCGCGGAGCCGAACGCGCGGATGCTGCTCGACACGATCGAGTCCGGCGCGCGGCGCGGATCCTTCATCGTGCGCCAGCTCATGACCTTCGCCCGCGGCGAGGCCGGCGCCAAGCTGCCGCTCGATCTGCGGGATGTCGTCAAGGATGTCAGCTCCATCATCCGCGAGACCTTCCGCAAGGAGGTCGCCGTGGAGCTCGCGCCCGTCTCGCCCCAGGCCCGCTTCCCCGTGCGGGGCGATCCCAACCAGCTCCACCAGGCCGTCCTCAACCTCGCGCTCAACGCCGCCGACGCCATGCCCCGCGGAGGCCGCATGATCCTCGCGCTCGAACGTCTCGAGATGGGCGCCGCCGAGATCGGCGCCGAGCCCGGCGTGCAGCCCGGCTCCTTCGCGGTGGTCAGCGTCGTCGACCACGGCGCGGGCATCGCCCCCGAGAATCTCGACAAGATCTTCGACCCCTTCTTCACGACCAAGCCCTTCGGCCAGGGCAGCGGCCTCGGGCTTTCCGTGGCGCTCGGCATCGCGCGCGGCCACGGAGGCTTCGCCCGCGTCACCAGCCGCGTCGGCGTCGGCACGATCGCCAAGCTCTACCTGCCGCTCCGCGTTGAGGAAGCCGCCGTCCCCTCGTCCACCGCGCCCTTCGCCGCGCGCGAGTCCGCGCGTCCCTTCCCGGCGCTGCTCGGTCGTGTCGTGCTCGTCGTCGACGACGAGGCCGCGGGCCGCGAGGTGGGGCGCAACACCTTCTCGCGCGCGGGTTGCGAGGGGCTGAGCGCCCCGGGTGCCGACGCCGCCTTCAGCCAGCTCCAGGCCGCGGGCCGGCGCGTCGACCTCGTCGTCACCGATCTCGCCATGCCCGCCGTTTCCGGCGCCACCTTCATCGAGGTGCTGCGCGGTCGCCGGCCGGACCTCCCCGTGCTCGTGCTCACCGGCACCGACACGGGCGAGCAGTTGCCCGCCTCCATCCGCGGCCACGTGCGCGGCGTCGTGGGCAAACCCTGCGAGGCCGCCGCCTTGCTCGAGGCCGCCGAGCAGGCCCTGCGCTCCCTCGCGCCCGCCTAGGCTCCCGGGGCGGCGCGGGTCCCCGTGCCTCGTCCCGGCGAACGCGCTCGCGCATTTCGGCATGGGCGTGTTGTTTCCCTGCAACACGCCATGCCCTACTTCCTGCGTCACCTTTCCCCGGTTGGGACGACGGCCGAGCCTGTCTTCGATCCCGCCTGGGGGCGCTTTCTCGATACGCTCCCCGCGATGACCTGGCTCGCCGACGCGAAGGGGCGCCTGCTCTACGCCAACGAGGCTTGGCGCGAGACCACGGGCCTGCGCGGCGACACGCGGGATCTCGACCGCCTCGCCGAGCTGGTCCATCCGGAGGACCGTGAGCGGCTCGGTGGCACGCGCCAGATCCATTCCGGCGGCTCGACCGCCTTCGAGTTTCGCCTCCGCCGCGCCGACGGCGAATACCGCTGGGTCTTGGAGCGCATCCACGCCTGGCGCGACGCGAAGGGAGCGCAGATCGGCTTCATCGGCGGCGCCGTCGACATCCACGAGCAGAAACGCCACGAGCAGCGGCTTTCGCTGATCGCCCTGCGGCAGACCTCGCTCGCCTGCTTCGGGCGTTTCATCCTCGAGCAAACCGACATCGAGACCGTCTCCGCCGAAGCCGTGCGCCTCTTCTGCGAGCACCTTCGCTTCCCCGCCGGCCTGCTTGTGCGCGGCGATCCCGAGGGGCTCGAGGCTCCGCGCGTCTGTTGCGCCCGCGGCTTTCCCTCCGGCGTCGCGCCGGTCGCCGCCGTCCTGCCGACGACCGGCGTCACCCGCCACTACCCGGAAGACGGCGCCGATTTCCCGATCGATATCTCGTGGCTCGAGGCCGGCGGCTGGCGTCACGGCCTGGCGGTGCCGGTCGACCCGATGGCCCCCGCCCGAGGATGGTTCGTCGGTCTTTCCGCCGAGTCGCAGGAGATCCCGCCCTCGCTCAACTATGCCCGCGAGCTGGCCGCCATCTTCGCCGTGGCCGAGACGCGCGACCGCGCCGAGCGAGACCTGCGTTCCGGCAGCGAGCGTGCCCTACAGATTCAAAAAATGGAGGCGGTGGGCCTCCTCGCCGGCGGCGTCGCCCACGATTTCAACAACCTCCTCACCGCGATCCGCTGCTTCGCCGAGCTGCTCCGCGACGACCTTCCCGGCGAAACCCAGCGCGGGCGCGTCGACGACATCCTCCACGCCGCCAGCCGCGCCAGCCACCTCGTGCGCCAGCTCCTCGCGTTCAGCCGCCATGAGGTCGTGCAACCCGAGCCGGTCGACCTCCAGACGCTCGTCGACAACCTCCGCGGCTTCATCCGCTCGCTCTTGAGCGAGCATGTGCGCATCGAGTTCAACCTCGGCGAGGAGCCCGCCTGGTGCCACGCCGATCCCAAGCAGATCGAGCAGGTGCTCTTCAATCTCTGCCTCAACGCCCGCGATGTCATGGTGGTCGACGGCACGCTCACCGTCAGCGTCGGCCCCGGCCCCGCGTCCCCCTCGGGCGAGCGTCGCGTGCGGCTCTCCGTGGGCGACACCGGCTCGGGCATTCCGCCCGAGGTGCAGGCCCGCCTTTTCCAACCTTTTTTCACCACCAAGCCCCGCGGGCGCGGCACCGGCCTCGGGCTCGCCGCCTCGCGCGCCATCGCCCGCGAATTCGGCGGCGACCTCACCTTCGACACCGAGCCGGGCAAGGGGTCCGTGTTCCATCTCGACCTGCCTGAGGTGGCCAATCCCTACGCCATGGAGCCGGAGCCGGAGCCTGCCGCCGCGCCCGCGCGTTCCGTCGGTCGCGCCATTCTTCTCGTCGAGGACGACGACCTCGTGCGCGCCGTCACCACGCTGCTCGCCGAGTCCTTCGGTCACAAGGTCACCGCCTTCGGCGACAGCGGCGAGGCGCTCGCCTGGGCTGAGAAGGGCGGCCTGGCGACGGTCGATCTGCTCATGACCGATATCGTCATGCCGGGCATGAGCGGCCACGCGCTCTCCAAGCGCATCCGCGCGCTACGGCCGGATCTGCCCGTGCTCTACATGTCGGGCTACGTCGACGACGAGGAAACGCGCGCCGCCATCGCGCAGCCCGGGGTGTTGTTCCTCGCCAAACCCTTTTCCCACCAGGATCTGGCCGCCCGCCTCGAGGCCGCGCTCGCGCATCACCCCACCGGCTGATCGCATCTGGATTTGCGGTGGACGCGCGGGTCCCTCCGCGCGTGTGGGTGGCTCTCACGCAGCGGGCGCAGGCACGCGCCCGCCCACCGTGGATGCAAAGCCCAAAAGTAAACTGACCTT
>CBIHRE010000320.1:0-6148 GCA_966212385.1 uncultured Akkermansia sp.
CGCCCTAGCGCAACGCGAGCTCGACCGCGTGCTCGCCCCCCCGCGCGGCGGGCGGGTGGACTGGTCGTGGATGGGCTGGCTCTACGGCGTCCTCGTGCTGGGCGGCGCCTGGTTGCTCTACAAATGGGACACCTCCGCGCCGGTGCGCGCCGCGGTGGCGCGGCTGCTCGCCTCGCTGCGGCTGGGGCGCGACGCCGACAAAGGCGGCGTGATCGAGGGCGCGGGCGGAGGCTTGTTTCGCCGCGACTGGCTCGGCGGAGCGATGTGCGCCTCGCCCTGGCTGATCGGCTTCCTCGTCTTTACCGGCGGCCCGATCCTCTTCTCGATCATCGTCAGTTTCGCCGACTACGACATCCTGCGCCCCGCGACGTGGACGGGCTTGGACAACTACGCGCGGATGTTCACCGACGACAGCCTCTTCGGCGTCGCGGTGGGCAACACCCTCTACATGCTGATCGGCATCCCGCTCGGCATGGCGTTGAGCCTGGGTATCGCGCTTCTGCTCAATCTCGAGGTGCGCGGCGTGGCGCTTTGGAGAACCTGTTTTTACCTGCCCTCGATCGTGCCCGCGGTGGCGTCGAGCATCCTCTGGATCTGGATCTTCAACCCGCAGGCCGGCCTGTTGAACAACTTCCTCGGCGCCTTCGGCATCCACGGCCCGAACTGGCTCCAGGATCCGGCCACCTCGAAACCGGCCCTCATCCTCATGGGCCTGTGGGGCGCGGGCGGAGGCATGGTCATCTGGATCGCCGGCCTGAAGGCGATCTCGGAAAGCTACTACGAGGCCGCCCACATCGACGGGGCCACGGCCTGGCAGCGCTTCCGCAACATCACGCTGCCGATGATTTCGCCCTACATTTTCTTCAACCTGATCATGGGCGTCATCGGCACGCTTCAGGTGTTTTCGCAGGCCTTCATCATGACGCAGGGCGGGCCGGTCAACTCGACGCTCTTCTACGCCTACCATCTCTTCAACCACGCCTTCCGCTACCTCAACATGGGCTACGCGTCCGCCATGGCGTGGGTTCTCGTGGTCGTGGTTTTCGCCCTGACCGTCGTGCAGATGAAACTCTCCAAGAAATGGGTCCACTATGAAGGCGAATAAAGCCGGCTCCGCTCGCGCCGCCCGCCGCTTGCGCGACTTCTGGATCTATGCGCTGCTCGTCGGCGGCTCGGCTATCTTCATGTGGCCCTTCCTCTGGATGGCGGGGGCCTCGGTGAAGCTCGACCGCGAGCATTTCGCCGAAGGCGCGACCCTGCTGCCTCAGCGCCCCGTGCCGCGCGCGATCTCGCCCTACGTCGAGGAGCGCAACGCCCTCGGCTACGCGCACGAACGGCTGGATGAACAACTGCCGCACATCGTCGCCGACCTCCGCGCCCGCTCGCTGGTGTGGCCGGAGGGCGTCGACGTGGACGCCGCGCTCGATCTTCTCGGCCGCCGCCTCTTCCGCCGACTCGCCGGTTTCGCCGCCTCGGAGTGGTGGAAGCAGCCGGAGGCGGAGCTCGCCGCGCGTCTGACGGGCTTGATCACGCCTTCCATGATCGAGGCCGAGCGCGCCGTGCTCGGGCGCGGTCTGGTCCTCGGACAGCTCGTGGCCGAGAGCTACGATCTGCAGGAGCGGACCCTCGTCGAACCGACGGGCGTGGCCCGGGCCTGGACGCTTTCCGGCCCCGGCCGCGCGCGGTTCCTGCCTGCGAACTCGGAGCCGGGCGTGGCCGCCCAAGGCCGCCTGCTCGCCTACGATCTCACGCAGGGCGACAAGGTGGTGCTGACTTCCTCGTTCAAGCTGGGCTTTCCGCCCGAGCGCCTGCACCGCCTGCTGCTTTCCCTGCGGCCCGACGACACCTGGCACGCGCTGCATTTCCGCGTCGAGATGGGCGGACGCCGCTATCGCGCCGAACGCTCCGCCACGCTCGGCGATTCGCAGTGGACCACGCTTTCGTGGCAACCGCCCGGTCCCGACGACCTCACCAACAAACAAAAGGTGTGGGCGGTGCTCCGCGACGAGGGGCCCGCCGCGACCGCCGGCGAGGCCGGTGAGCCCGACCGCGTGCGGATCATGCTGGAGATCGAGCGCCGCGGATTTTTCGGCGCCTGGTGGGCCAAGATCACGCGCAACTACCGCCTCGTTTTCGAACACATCCCCTTCGGCCGCTACGTGGCGACGAGCCTCTTCATCGTCATCCTCCAGGTTGTCGCCACGCTCTTCAGCTGTTCGCTCGTGGCCTACAGCTTCGCCCGCCTGCGCTGGCCCGGGCGCGGCGCCTGTTTCCTGCTCATGCTCGGCACGATGATGCTGCCGAGCCAGGTCACGATGATCCCGCAGTTCCTCGTGGTCCGCGGGCTAGGCTGGTATAACACCCTGCTGCCGCTTTGGGCGCCGGCGCTCTTCGCCAACGCCTTCTACGTTTTCCTGCTCTGCCAGTTCATGCGCGGCATCCCGCGCGATCTGGAGGACGCCGCGCGCATCGACGGTTGCGGCGTCTTGCGGATCTACTGGCACGTCATGCTGCCGATGGTTCGGCCCACCTTGGCGGCCATCGCGATCTTCACCTTCATGGGCGTCTGGAACGACTTCATGGGGCCGCTGATCTTCCTGCAGGACCAGCGCCTCTATCCGCTCTCCCTCGGCCTCTACGCGCTCAACGTCCAGAACAGTCTCGGGACGAATTCCATGAGCCTGATGATGGCCGGCTCGCTGCTCATGACGCTGCCCGTGATCGCTATCTTCTTCTTTGCGCAACGCTACTTCATCCGCGGCATAGCCATGACCGGCATGAAGGGCTGAGCCGTTCCGACCGACGTCGTTTGTCATGCTCCGTCCGCTCCTCCGCCGATCCCCGCCGCCGCGTCGCCGACTGCCGAAACCCTTTCCCCGCATCTTTCCTCATATGTCAGAAGCATCCTCTTCCCGCGTCCGGTTCCGCTGCGACCGTGTGTATCACGGCGGCGACTACAACCCGGACCAATGGTCCGAGTCCGTCTGGGACGAGGACGTGCGCCTCATGCGCCAGGCCGGCGTGAGCATGGCCACGCTGCCCGTCTTCGGCTGGCAGGCGCTCAATCCCGCCGAGGGCGTCTTCACCTTCGAATGGCTCGACCGCGTGATCGATCGGCTCGACGCCGCCGGCATCGACCTTTGCCTCGCCACGGCCACCGCCGCGCAGCCCGCCTGGCTTGACGCCAAATACCCCGACGCGCTCTGCGCCGACGAATACGGTCGCGTGCGCCCGCACGGCAATCGTCATACCTTCTGCCCCAGTTCGCCCAATTACCTCCGTCTCTCCGCCGATCTCGTGCGCGCCATCGCCACCCGCTACGGCAAGCACCCGCGGCTCAAGCTCTGGCACATCAACAACGAATACGGCGGCAGCTGGCCCAACTACTGTTACTGCCCGCGCTGCGCCGAGGCCTTCCAAGGCTGGCTCCGCGCCCGCCACGGCTCCATCGAGACGCTGAACCGCCGCTGGAACACCGCCTTCTGGGGGCACACCTACGATGATTTTTCGCAGGTGGAGCCGCCCTACGCGCACGGCGAGGGCTCGATCCAGGCGTTGCGCATCGACTGGCGTCGCTTTCACACCGAGCAACTCCTCGGCTGCTACCTCAACGAGGCGAAAATCCTCCGCGAGATCACCCCGAAGATGCCCATCACGACCAACCTGATGGGGCCCTTTTTCTCGCTCGATTACCGTCGCTGGGCGCCGCACCTCGACATCGTTTCCTGGGACAACTATCCGATGTGGGACGACCCCGCCGCGACCACCTCGTTCAAGCACGCATGCAGCCGCGAGCATGAGGGCCAACAGACCGGCCTGCACGACGGCGAACCCTTCCTGCTCCTCGAGCAAAGCCCCTCGCATCAAAACTGGGCGCCCTCCTGCCGGCTCAAGCGTCCGGGTGAGCTCCGCCAGATGTCCTACCAGGCGATGGCGCAAGGCGCCGACTCGGTGATGTATTTCCAGTGGCGTCAGTCGCGAGGCTGTATCGAGAAATACCACGGCGCCATCCTCGAGCACCACGGTCGGCCCGACGCCCGTGTCTTCCGCGAGGTCTCGGCCCTCGGCGCCGAGCTCGCCTCGCTCGGCACGGCCACCCTTGGCGGCCGCGTGCAGGCCCGCGTCGCGGTGCTCTTCGACTGGGAATCCTGGTGGGCTCTCTCCGCTTCGAGCGGACCGCGCCGCGATCTCGATTACACCTCCGAGGTCTTGCCCTACTACGCCGCGCTGCACGCCTCGGGCATCCAGACGGACGTGATCGGCTGGGACGCCGACTTTGATCGCTACGACGTCATCGTCGCCCCCTGGACCACCATGGTCACCGCCGCGCAGGCCTCGCGCATCGAGGCGCGTGTCCGGGCCGGGGCGAGCTTTGTCGCCACCCACTTCGCCGCGCGTGTGGACGAGAACGACATGATCCACGAGGGCGGGGCGCCGGGCCCTCTGCGCGGGGTGCTCGGCATCGCCGTCGAGGAATACGACGCGCTGCCCACCGGAGCGACCAACGGCGTGCGCTTCGAGGCCGACGGCACCGAGGCCTCCGTCTCCTTCCTCTGCGAACGCCTCTGGCTCCACGGGGCCAAGCCCCTCGCGCGCTACACCGCCGACTTCTACGCCGGCGAGCCCGCGATCACGGTCAACCATCACGGGCTCGGCGACGCGTTCTACCTCGCGACCAAACTCGAGCCCGTCGCGCTCGCGGGGTTCCTGCGCAAGGTCTGCGCCGCGCATGGCATCGCGTCTCCGCTCGCCGATGGCGCTCCGCCGCCCGAGGGCGTCGAGGTGAGCGTGCGCCGCGCCAACGGCGCCGAGCCGCTGCTCTACCTGATCAACCACGCCGCCGCCGAGCGCCAGGTCGCGCTCCCGGTCGGCCCCCGACGCGACCTGATCACCGGCGCGGTGATCGACGGCGCGGCCACCCTGGCGCCCCGTGGCGTGCTCATCCTTCAACCCCTTGCTTCCCAGTCATGAAATTTACCGACGGCCAATGGCTTCTTCAACCGGGCGTAGCCGCCCACTATCCCGCGGAGGCGCACGACATCACGCCTTCCGAGGATCGGCTCGTCATCCATGCGCCCACCCGGCCCATCCGCCACCGCGGCGATACGCTGCAAGGTCCGCTGCTCACGGTCACGCTGAGCTCGCCGATGGAGGGAGTCATCCGCGTCCGCATCGACCACTTCACCAACGGCGGCCAGGCCGGCCCCGTCATCCCTCTCCAGACGGGCGACGACGCCCGCGTCCCGGTTCGTTTCGAGACCACGGATAAATCCAGCCTGATCCACGCCGGTTCCCTGTCCGCGCGGGTGAAAAACAAGGACGGCTGGGAAATCTCCTTCGAGTCCGCCGGCCGCGTGCTCACCCGCAGCGGCTGGCGCGGCATGGGTTACGTCCAGCGCGAAGGACGCGAGTCCTTCGTCCACGAGCAGCTTTCTCTCGGCGTCGGCGAGTGCGTCTACGGCCTTGGCGAGCGTTTCACCGCCTTCGTGAAAAACGGCCAGGTGGTGGAGAACACCAACAAGGACGGCGGCACCGCCTGCGAGCAGGCCTACAAGAGCGTGCCGTTTTACCTGACCAACCGCGGCTACGGCGTCCTCGTCAACGAGGCCGGTCCGGTCTCCTTCGAGGTCGCCTCGGAGAAGGTCGCGCGCGTGCAATTCAGCATCCCCGGCGAGAGCCTGGAGTATTTCGTGATCGCCGGGCCCACGCCGAAAGACGTCCTTGCCCGCCTGACCGCGTTGACGGGCCGCCCGGCCCTGCCGCCCGCCTGGTCCTTCGGCCTCTGGCTGTCGACCTCCTTCACGACCGACTACGACGAGGCCACCTGCACGAAGTTCATCGAGGGCATGAAGCAGCGCGACCTGCCCTTGCACGTGTTCCATTTCGACTGCTTCTGGATGCGCGAGTTCGACTGGTGCAACTTCGAGTGGGATCCGCGCGTGTTCCCCGACCCGGCCGGTATGCTCGCGCGTTTCCATACCCGCGGCCTCAAGATCTGCGTCTGGATCAACTCCTACATCGGCCAACGCTCCCGCCTCTTCGCGGAGGGCGCCGCGCACGGCTATTTCATCAAACGCGCCAACGGGTCCGTCTGGCAGACCGATCTCTGGCAGCCCGGCATGGCGATCGTCGACTTCACCAACCCGGC
>CBIHRE010000321.1:0-6116 GCA_966212385.1 uncultured Akkermansia sp.
CACCCCGCCCCCGCGCACGGCGCCGCCGACACGCTCCCCTCCGAGGCGAAGCTCAAGGACGCGCGCTCCGCGCTCACGCAGGCCGAACAAAAACTCGAAGCCGCCCGCGAGGAGTTCCGCGCCGCCGAGCGCGACACCGCCGCCCTCCGCGCCAAACGCGACGCGCTCACCGCGCCCGACACCCCGGCCGCCGAGCTCGAAGCCCGCGCGACCGCGCTCGCCGGCGAGCTGACAAAACTTCGTGCGCTCGCCTCCGCCACCCCGGAAAGCGCGCTCGTCGAGGCCCGCCGAAAGCTCGACGAGGCCCGACGCCTCGCCCAGGCCGCCGATGCCGCGCGTGCCGACGCCCACGCCACCCACGGACGCGTCGCCGCCACGCGCGAGCTCCTCGCCGGCGACATTCCCGAACCGCTCCGCACGCCCGCCGCGCTTCCCCAAAAACTCGCCGAACTGCGCGTCCGCATCGACGACCTCGAAAAGGCCCGCCGCGCCGCCGAGCAAAACCTCGCCGACCGCGCCAAGGTCCGCGACGAAGCAGCCGCCCGCGTCGAAACGCTCGCCAAAAAACTCGCCTCCGCCGACGCCGAGGCCCGCGCCCGCTCCGACGCGTTCACCCGCGCCCTGACCGGCGCCGGCTTCGTCGACGAAGCAGCCTTGCAGGCCGCCCGCATCGCCCCCGCCTCGCTCGAAAAACTCGCCGCCGAGCTCGCCGACCACGACGCCAAACTCGCCTCCGCGCGGGACCGCCAAACCCGCGCCCGCGCCACGCTGGCCGAAAGCGGCGCCACCGCGCGCCCCGAGCTCGCCGCCTTCGCCGAGACCGCGCGCGTCGCCGACACCGATTGCCAGGTCCGGCGCGACGAACGCACCCGCCTCGCCAAGGATCACGAGCACCTCTCCGCCGCGCTCGTTCGTCTCGAAAAACTGGAATCCGAGTTCGGCGCCCTGCAGGCCGACTACGCCGTCGCCGGAAAAATCGCCGACGCGGTGAACGGCAAAAATCCCCTCGGCCTCACCCTGCAACGTTTCGTCCTCGCCGCCTTCCTCGACGACACGCTCGTCGCCGCCTCCGCCCGCCTGGTCAAAATGAGCCGCGGCCGCTACCGCCTCGAACGCCGCCGCGAGCGCGCCGATCTGCGCCGCGCCGCCGGCCTCGATCTCGACGTCTTCGACGAATACACCGGCCTCTCCCGCGACGTGAAAACGCTCTCCGGCGGCGAGGCCTTCCTCGCCTCGCTCGCCCTCGCCCTCGGCCTCGCCGACGTCGTGCAAAGCTACGCGGGAGGCCTTCGTCTCGACGCGCTCTTCATCGACGAAGGCTTCGGCACCCTCGATCCCGAGTCCCTCGACGAAGCGCTCAAGGCCTTGATCGACCTGCGCGAGCAAGGCCGCCTCGTCGGCATCATCTCCCACGTCCCCGAGCTGCGCGAACGCATCGACTGCCGACTCGAGGTGACGACCACCCGGACCGGCTCCTCCGCCCGCTTCGTCGTGCCGGCCGGCTGACCGCCCGCATCCGGCCCAGGCCCGCCCTGAAAAACCCCTTCCCGCTCGCCCCTCTTCATATGCGCCTCCCCTCGCCTCTCGCCCTTCTTCTGCTTCTCGCCGCCTGTCTTTCGGTCCAGGCTCAGGATCCCGATCAGCCCGAAGCCGCGCCCGCCCCGCTTCTTGAATCCGTCGGCAAGCTGGGCGAGGCCGATCGCAACGTCGCCAGCACTCGCTTCATCCGCCAGGCGCGCAAGGCGATTCGCGAACAACGCTTCGCCGAGATCGAGGCCGCCGCCGCGGCCTTGCGCACCCCGCCGATGCCCACCTTTGCCGACGGCCCGCTCGGGCTGAAATGCCTCTACGACGGCTTGGTGCCGGAGAAGGCCGACCTCCTCGCCGCCGAGGCTTGGACGGAATGGCAGGGCCACTACGCCGCATGGGCGGCAGAAGTCCCCGATTCTCCTACCCGGCCCATCGCGCAAGCGGAGGCATTGGTCGAGCGCGCCTGGGCGTTGCGAGGCGCGGGCTACGCCGACACCGTGACCGAATCCGGCTGGCAGGGCTTCGCCTCCGGACTGGCCGCGGCCCGGGCGATGCTCGAAGCCGCGCCCGAGCTTTGCCCGCAACGACGCTTCACGCTGCTCACCGTGGCGCTCGGCGAAGGGTGGGAACGACGGGATTACGACGCGCTCTTCGAGGCCGCCGTGACCGCGCACCCCGACTACCTTCCCTACTACGAGCGCAAGTCCATCTACCTCCTCCCCCGCTGGCACGGCCGCGTCGGCGAACTGGCCGAATGGGCCGAGACGGAAGCCGCCCGGAACCGAAGCCGGCTCGCGCCCACGCTCTACGCCCGCGCGGTCCTTTTCGCCGTCGGCTACACCCGCGACTTCGAGGGACTTCTCCGCGACGAAGGCTTCCGATGGCCGCGCCTGAAGGAGAGCCTCCGCGCCCTCGTCGCCGCCACCCCCGCGTCCACCTTTAACACGCTCCAGGCCGCCAAATTCGCCTGGCAGGCGAACGACGTCGAGGCGCTGCGCGAGTTTTTCATGCCCGTCCACGGGCGCCGCCCCGTCCTGCCCTTCACCGACGCCGAATACGCCCAGGTCGAGACCCTGCTGGGCTTGGTCGACGCGCCCGCCGATCTCGTCCCCGCCCGGCCGCATGCGATCTACCTCCACCAGGCCCCCGCCTCGACGAAGGTGCTCGGCATGGTCCTGTCCGCGACGGGAGACGCCGTGATCGCCGGGCGCATGGACGGCAAAGTCGTCCGCCTCGCGCTGCCCGGTCTCGAGCTCCTCGCCCAGACCGACGAGGGCGGCGCGGACAGCCTCGCGCTCTCACCCGATGGCACGCGCCTCGCCGTCGTCGACTACCGCAAAGACGCCTCCACGCTCGTCGAGCTATCCTCGTCGACCCTCCGCCGTCTGGCCCCTCCGCGGATCGTGGGAGCATCGATGAACGACCTCGTCTATCTCGACGGGACGACGCTCCTCGCCACCCATGCCGGCAGCAAACTCCAGCCCAGCCTCGGCCTCGTGCCCAAGGACGGTCCGCCCCGGACCCTCGACTGGCCGCGCCCCTCCCCGGGGCACTTTAGCAAACTCAGCCTTTCTCCCGACCGCGGCCTGGTGGTGTTCACGGAACGCAACAGCCTCGCCATCCATCGCCTCGCCGACGATGCGTTCGTGGCCCGCCTCCCGGTGCCCGACAAACGCGAACCCGTCCAGGTGGCCTTCTCCCCCGACGGTCGGCGCATCGCGACGGTGGCCGTTCGTTCTGGTCGCCCCGGCGCGCTTCTTGTCTGGGCCGGCCCCGACTGGGCCGCGGGCCGGATCGTCGCGCGCGCCGAAGGCCCGGCCGGCTTCATGAGTTGCCTGGCCTGGTCGCCCGACGGCCGCTGGATCGCGAGCGGCGGCGACACCGGCAGCGTCACGCTTTGGTCGGTCGAAAGCGGCGTCACCCGCCGCTTCGGAACCGACATGCGCTGGGTCCGCCGGATCCTGTTTTCCCCCGACGGTCGCTGGCTGATCACCGCGTCGGACGATCAATCGATCCGGTCCTGGGATTGGACGACTCTGAGCGCCGAGGCGCAAGGCCGGGCCAACCCGTAGGTTCAGCCAGGCGCTTGCACCCCGCGGGGTCACCGGCCCCCGCGCCCGTCGCCCAAAACTCCCGCCTTCTTCTTTTGCGCGTTTTGCGCCTTCTTGCGGCCATCTTCGCCGCCGCATGACCGCCACGCCCGCCACCGCGCCCAGCTCCTCGTCGTCCGCCCCGCTCGTCCTCGGCTTCGACGCGGACGACACCCTCTGGCACAACGAGACGCTTTTCGCCGCCGCGCACCAGAAATTCCACGCCCTCCTCGCCGCCCACCACGATCCCGGGACCGTCGAGCGCGCCCTCTACGCCACCGAGCTGCGCAACCTCCCCCTCTACGGCTATGGCGCCAAGGGCTTCACTCTCTCCGCCATCGAGACCGCCATCGAGCTCACCGAAGGACGCGTATCATCCAAAGAACTACGCGAGCTGATCGCCCTCGGCCGCGACATCCTCGCCCATCCCGTCGAGCTCCTCGACGCCGTGCCCGACACCCTCGCCGCCCTCGCCGCCGCAGGGCATCGCATGCTCCTCATCACCAAGGGCGACCTCCAGCACCAGGAGCGCAAGATCGCTGCCTCCGGCCTCGCCTCGCACTTCCTCGCCGCCGAAGTCGTCTCCGAAAAAGACGACGCCACCTACGCCCGGGTTCTCCGCCGCCACGGCGTCGCGCCCGAGCGTTTCCTGATGGTCGGCAACTCGCTCCGCTCCGACATCGCGCCGATCTTGCGCCTCGGCGGCCTCGCCGCCCACGTGCCCTACCCGCTCACCTGGGAGCACGAAAAACTCGCCGCGCTCCCCGCCGCGCCCGGGCGCTTCTTCACGCTGGCTTCGATCCGCGAACTTCCCGCCCTCGTCGCCCGGCTCCAAGATTCCGAGGCCCGCCCCTGAACACCGTCGCCTACTTCTGGTCGGGAACGACCGGCGCGGACATCACGCGATGCAGATAGGTCAGGATCACCTTCTGGTTTTCCCTCGTTGTCCGGACCGTCATCGTCGCGCCCTGCACGCTGATGCGGTGGGGGCTGTTCTCCTCGTTCCATTTCTCCGGAGCGACCGTCGTCTTGATCGTCCGCTCCCAGTCCTCCAACTGCGAGACCTGCCAAGGGGCGAAAGTGTGCGTGAGCACATCCATCTTTTCGCTGCGCGGCCGGCTTTGGCAGCCTAGGAAAGAGAACAGAAGAAAAAGGACCAACAGGACGGGGTATCGTGTTTTCATGCGGGGCAAAGCCCATGCCATCGACGCCCCGCGCCCGGGCAAGCGGTATTCGCCTCGCCGCCTCGTCCTCGCCCCCGGACAAGCGCCCGCTTGTGTCGCGCGGCGGCGCGGGCTTCGCTCGCCGCATGGTTCCCCGCCTCGCCCTTCCCCTGCTGGGCGCGCTGCTCGCCTGCGCGTCCGCCTGCCGTCTCTCCGCCACCCCCGCCGCAGCTCCCTCCGCCACCCCGGCGCCCGCCGCACCCGATCCGCAAATCACTCAGGCCGTCGCCCTCATCCGCCAAAATGTCCACAAGGACTACGCCGGCATGCTCCGCGACGAGGGCGGCGCGTTCAAACACCCCTTCATCACCCCCGGCAGCGCGCAGTATGCCGACATTCTCTGGGACTGGGATTCCTGGCTGAGCAACGTCGCCCTCCGCCAGATCCTCCTCGAAAAAGCCTCGCCCGAGGAAAAGGCCAAGGCGCTCCGCCACGAGCAGGGCAGCGTGCTCAACTACCTCTCCTACGGCGGCGCCGACGGCTGGGTGCCCATCATCCTCAAGCGCAACTCCGGCACGCGAAAGGAGCTCATGACGCAGGCGGGCGACACCTACGTCACCAACATGCACAAGCCCTGCCTCGCTCAGCACGCCGCCTTCCTCACCCGCATCAACGACGGCGACGCCGAGTGGATCCGCGAGGGCATGTATAAGCTCCAGTCCTTCGTTAACCGCTACAAGAACCACCAGCGCCACGCCGCCACCGGGCTCTATTTCTGGAACGACGACTCCGCCATCGGCGTCGACAACGACCCCGCCACCTACATGCGGCCGCCCAAGAGCTCCGGCTCCATTTTCCTGAACTGCCTCATGTATCGCGAACTCCTCGCCCTCGCCTACCTCTGCGAGCGGCTCGACATGGGCGAGATCGCCGAGCTCTACCGCCGCGACGCCGAGGACCTGAAGGCCGCCGTCCAGAAACACTGCTGGGACGAGCGCGACGGCTTCTTCTACAGCGTCGACCTCAACCTCCTTCCCTACGAGGGCCGCCCCTTCCCCGCCTCGCCCTCCATGCGACTCCACGCGGGCTACCCGCGCGACTACGACTGCCTCATCCAGCGCATCGACATCTGGTCCGGCTTTCTCCCGATGTGGGCCGAAATCGCGACTCCCGAGCAGGCGCGCCGCATGGTCGAACGCTTCAAGGACGAGCGCACCTTCAACGCCCCCTACGGCGTGCGCACCCTCTCCAAGCTCGAAAAAATGTATAATGTCCGCGCCTCCGGAAACCCCTCGCTCTGGACCGGCCCGATCTGGGGCGTCTCCAACTACCT
>CBIHRE010000322.1:0-6103 GCA_966212385.1 uncultured Akkermansia sp.
AATTCCTGACTGTATTGGGTGCTGTCCACATAGGACCACTGAACGGTCCGATAATTATATGTGACTCCGTTAGGGGCAGTGAAGGCCGCAAAGGAGGTGCCTGCCGTGCCGCTTGTTAAAAGGGCAAGTAGGGATAGAAGGCGGGGTTTCATTTTCTAGGTGTTTCTTTTTAGGGGTTATTTCTCAGGGCGAAACCACCTAGATTTCCCTATTTCAAGTCAACTGAATTATAGGGGTGATTCCGTGCTTATGCGCTTACGAATCCACTTCGCTACCTCGTTGGCGGTCTTTGGGCCGATCTTCCGCAAGCGGAGAAGCCCGGGCTTGCCCTCGCTCCGGTAAAGCTCCTCCAACTCGGTCCGGCTGCGGAGACCCGCTTGGTAGAGCTGGCGAACTGCCCAATCAGACAGGCCGGCGAACTCGCCTGCCGGGGTGCTACTCGCCGTCGTGAACTGGGTAAGAAATTCGACCCGCGCCAACTGTCGCTTAAGCACGGCGATTTGCGCGGTGATTTCGTTCCGCTGGGCCGCCAGTCGGGCGATCTCTTCTCGAAGCATCCGCGGGCTACTTTTTGCAGGTGCCGCAGGAATCGTTCCGGACGTGGCTCGAAACGTCGGCGCCCTTGACGGCCCGGAATTCGGTGACGGCATCGGCAAGGAGCTTCTCCACTGTCGGCGGCCGGTAGTTGGCGAGGAACCAATCGACGGCGAAAACGAGGGACTTGTCGCCGAGCCGCAGAAACGCGGCTTCCGCCTGCGCCACCTGCGCCGGGGCGAGCCGGGTATTCACCGGCCGGATTGAGCCGTCGGCGTTGGCCGCTTCGATCTCCAGCCGGTCCTTTTCGCCCTCCGCCTCGTCCTTGGATTTGAAGTCCTTTCGAATGCGCCGGCCGTTCAGTTGGCCGGAGACCCGGAAGGTGTCATAGCTATACCCGTTCGCGTGAAGGGTAACGCGTTTGATCGTGAATCCGCTTTTGCCTGCGCCCATGCGCCTGCGGCGGTCGTCAACTCTTGCCACCGGTTTAGGGCAAGAGTTGGCGGCGATTTCTGTGTTTTCCCTCTGGTAGAAGGTGGTGCCCCGGGCGGGAGTCGAACCCGCACGCTCTTTCGAGCAAGGGATTTTAAGTCCCGTGTGTCTGCCATTCCACCACCGGGGCGCGGTTGGCGACGGGCAGGCTCGACGCGGCATGGGGGCGCGTCAACTCCCGGTCGCGTCGTGCAAGGACTTGAGGACGCGCCAAGGGGCCGGCAAGAGATCGGCATGCGCATCGGCATTCTCGGCGGAAGCTTCGATCCCGTCCACTTCGGCCACCTCGGGGTGGCGAGGGTGGTGGCGGATGCGCTCGCGCTTGATCGGGTTTTGTTGATGCCGGCGGCTCAGGCTCCTCTGCGCGACACGGGCGTCCGGGCAAGCGGTCCCCACAGGGCGGCGATGTTGCGCGTCGCGGTAAAGGAGCTGGCCGAAGGTGCGGGCGAGCACCGGCTGGAGGTGGACGATCTCGAGCTGCGTCGCGGGGGTGTCAGCTACACGGTCGACACTTTGGGCGCGTTGCGCACGGCGAGGCCGGAGGACGAATTCACCTGGATCGTCGGAGCAGACCAACTCGCGCGATTGGCGCAATGGCGGGAGCCGGAGAAGCTCGCGCGGCTGGCGGACTGGGCCGCGTATGCCCGGCCGGGCTTCGACTGGAGCGCTTTGTCCGCGCCGGCGGTGCCCGGTTTGAGGGTGCATCGGGTGGCGTCCCCGGAGGGCGCGCTTTGGGACATCAGCTCGAGCGAGATTCGCGCCCGACTCGCGAGGAGAGAATCGGTGAAGGGGCTGCTCCCGGACAAGGTGATTGAATACATCTTGGAAAACGGCCTCTATGGCTCCCAGCACTAGCATAACCCACATGGCCACCGATCACGTTCCCGACGCCCAGACGACCGCGCTTTTGCGCAATCTCATCACCGCGCTGGAGGACAAGAAGGCGGAGAATCTGAAGGTGCTCAATGTCGGCGGCGTGTCCGACATCACCGATTACCTCGTGCTGGCGACCGGCAACAGCGAGCCCCATTTGCGCGCCTTGCGCATCGAGGCGGAGAAGATTTTCGACGCGGCGAAGGCCAAGATCGCAGGCATGGACTCGGGCGGTTTCAACAGCGGTTGGACAGTCGTCGACGCCTACCAGATCATGGTTCACTTTTTCACCGCGGAGCAGCGTGAGAACTATGCGCTTGAAAAGCTTTGGAAAGACGCGCCGGAGGTCGATTTGAAGACCTTCGAGGCAAAGCCGATGGCGAAGGCACCCAAGGCCAAAGCCAGCGCGAAGGCCAAGAAGCCTGCGGTGAAAAAGAAGCCCGCGGCCAAGACGGCGAAGACGTCGGCCAAGGTCGCGACAAAGCCCAAGGCTGTGGCGAAGAAGAAGGCGCCTGCGAAGGCGAAGAAGAAGTGAGGCTTCGGGTCCTCTGCCGATGGTCCGCGGACCGATTGGCTCGCTCGTGAGCTCCCGGCCGAGGCGTGGGCGGCTCTCGACGGCGTCACGACAAAGATCGGTGCGCCTCGATCAGAAAGCGTAACCGATGGAGCTGGTGAGACGCTGCGTTTCGCGCGCGTCCTCGATCTGGATGGCGTTGTCCAATTCGTATTCGAAGCGTAGGTTCACGGAAACGCGTTCGGTGACCTTGCCTTGAAGCGTGCTGTTGAACCGCACCTTGTAGTTTTGTTCCTCGGGATCGACGAACTTGGGCGAGTTGCGATTCGGGATGTTGAAGGCGCGGTCCGAGGGGGAGTATTGGGCGACCGCGTCCTGATTGAAGCTGATGCGGTCATTGATCTTGAACGTGTAGTCTTGAAACAGCTCGGCGTAGGGCGCCCATCCGTTGGTGCCGGCGTCCCATTCGCGGTATTGGGCGGTGATGCCGCCGCCGAGATTCACGACTTGGCGGGGCTGGTCGATGATCCGGTAGCCCACGCCGGCGTTTTGCTCGAGGTTGGTTTGGATCTGAATGATCGCGTCGCTGTAGTAGGTGCTCTGGGCTTGGGCGAAGGTCCGTTTCGAGAGCTGGTAGCGCCAGCGGACGGACGCGTCTTGACGGTCGGCGCTGGGGCGGTCGTTTTGTTCCGCGTAGAGGACGCGGCCGGTGGCGCGGAGATTGTTTCGCCCTGCGCTTTTTTCGGCTTCGGCGCGGAGGTTGTAACTGAGCGTGTCGGTGCGACCGCTCTGCTGCACCGAACCAAGCTCGAGTTTGCCCTTCCATCGTTCCTTGGCCGGGGAGGCGGCTTGCGCCTTGGGCGAGGTGCGAGCGGAAGGAGCCGCCGCGGTGCCTGTGGCGGAGGCGGACGTCGCGACGGATGGAGGGGCTTTGTCCGCTTGAGGCTCCCGGGTGCCTGCCGTCGGATCGAGCTCTTCGGGCAAGGCGAGAACCGCGGCGTCGCTTTCGGCGATGGTGAGATCTCCAAGGATAGGAGAGCGAAAGCGGAGTTTTCCGTCGGCGCGCCAGATCAGTTCGCCTCTGAGACGATCACCGTTGGCGAGCTGGAGTTCCACTTTTTGTCCCGGGCGAACGGGGTCCGTGGACGCGGCGGCGTCCGGGAGGAACGGCAGGCACAGCCCCACGAGAGCACCGAAAAAAGCAAGAAATCGAGTGGCCGCGAGCATGGCGGAGAAAGGGCTGCTTCTCGCGGGGAGATCCAGCTGAATCACTCCCTTAAGCCTTGGCTCTTCGGATGGTCTAGGGAAAGCTCCTGAGAGAATCGCCTTGTCTTTGCGGCAAGGGGTCCCATGACCAGCACTGTTCGCGGCTTTCCGCGGACGAATATCCATAAACAATAGATCCATTCCTACCATGAAGAATCGCAAGACCCAGGGCTTCACGCTCGTTGAAATCATGATCGTCGTCGTCATCATCGGCCTCTTGGCCGCCATGGCGATTCCCGCCTTCCAAAAGGTCCGCCAAGCCTCCCGCGAGAAAGCCATTGAGAACAATGTCAGGCAGATCGCTGCGGCCGTTGACCAATACGCTCTCGAGAACGGTGTTTCCACCGTGGCCCTCGACTCCCTCGTCGGCGCCGATAAGTATATCAAGAACACCATCGTTCCCGTTGCCGGCGAGACCTACTGGACCAGCTATACCACGGGCCAGTCCCAGTCCCTGTCGTGGAACGGTTCTTCGGGCACTGTTTCCAAGTCTTGGAATTTCTGAGAAATCTCTCCTAAACGGTTTCTTTCAGCCGCAAGCTTTGGCTTGCGGCTTTTTCTATGTCTCAATCGAAGCGGATAAGCCTTTATTTGTTGGTCTTGGTTGCCGGATTCGCCGTGACCGCCGGGGTCTGGCCAAATGACAAGCAAGCGCTTGCATTGACCCAAGACTACGCAAGACCTCTGTTTGTGGTTTTAATCGCGACGCTTGGCTGGGTCTTGGCCAAGCGCTTGTATCCCCGCTTGAAGCGATGGGTTGGAGAAGTCCGAGACGTGGGCGTGAAACGCCTTTGGCCTTTGGTCTTTGTTCTGCTCGCCACGGTTCTTTCCTGCACCCGGGAGCCGCACAATTTTAAGGTTACGGCGGACGAGTATGTTTTGTCGTCTCAGGCGCTGAATATGCACATTAGCGGCTGGTCCCAAGTGCCGTCGCGAATGCACGAGATCAACGGTGTCTTTCGCTCCACCTCGGGAACGATCGACAAGAGACCTCCGTTGTTTGTCGTGCTTTTGAGCCTCGTGCATGACGTCACCGGTTATCGGGTGAACAACGTCTTCGCCCTTAACACGATCCTGACTTTTTTGCTGCTTCTGCTGACTTTCGCCTCCTGCGATAAATTCTTCGGTAGAGGTGCGGCCTATTTTGGAACGGCTCTTTTGGCTACTTTCCCGTTGCTTTGGCAGAACGCGAGCGGCGCCGGATTCGAAATCCTAAACATGGTTCTGATCCTCGGCTTTCTTTTGGCCGGTCGCCAGTATGTGGCGGAGGGGACGAGGGACGCTCAGCGTTTATTTGTTTTGATTGCGTTGCTGCTGGCCAATACCCGCTACGAATCGTCGGTTTTCGCTTTGGGTGCGGGGCTGGTGATCCTCCACCAGTGGTGGGTGCGGCGCACGGTGACGGTGGACTGGATGCTCTACGCCGCTCCGCTTGTCATGACGACCTTCCTTTGGCGCATGCGGGTTTTTGACTATGATCGCACCACAAACTGGCAGTTGGCGCCAGGAGTCAGCCCGTTCGAGCTGAAGTATTTGAACGAAAACATCGGGCACGCCCTCAATTATTTTCTCTCATTTTCCAAGGCCTCCACGACCAGCGAAATCGTGTTTATTTTGGGATTCCCCGGCTTGATTTTTCTCGTGTGGGTGCTGGTCAAGGAATCTTGGCGCGCAAAGGCCGAGCCGCATATGCCCGCACTGTTAGTCGCGACCCTGCTCGTGGCGGGAAATTTCGGGCTCCTGATGCTTTATCATTGGGGGCATTTGGATTCTCCCGAAGTGAGCCGCTTGGCGCTTCCGTTCGCGTTGCTGATGGTGTTCGGCGCGTGTTTCTTGATTTTCCGGGTCATCGGCCGCGTTTATGTGACCAAGATCGCATGGATTGCGCTCGCGGTGTTTGCCGCGATGCTTGCACTGCCGCGCGGAGCGATGGCCGCGCCCTCGCTGGGGAATTTCCACGTCCGGCGCGCGGATTGGACCATCAAGGTGATCGAATCGCTTCCTCCGAGAAGGTATCTTGTCGGCACTTTTGACACCCATCGCTTGTTTCTGGAAAAGGTGCCGGCCCTGCCCATTGCGATGCTGAATATCAGGCGGCAGGAAATGTTGTTTGGATTCGACGAGAAGATATTCGAGATTCTGGTCGTGCAGCGGCATTTCATGGACCCCGTGACGAAGCAGAGCATGCTCTTTCCCGAGGATGAGCTGCATCCGATGTATCGGACGGAGCTCGTGGCTGAGAATTCTTTTCGCCCTTATGTGTATGCGACGATCAGCCGTGTCACGAGCATCGACGCCTCAAAAGTCTCCGAACCGTTTAAGCCGAGCCAAAAGGTTGAGGATAATTATCGTGGCGAAGCCATCCGGACCGTTTCGTTCGAGGAGATAACCGATTGGCTGAAGATGCTGCCTTGAGCGGGGCAG
>CBIHRE010000323.1:0-6100 GCA_966212385.1 uncultured Akkermansia sp.
GAGCCGACCGGGTGTGGACTTACGCGGAACTGGCGCAAACCGCGTCGCACGTCGCCGCCGGCCTGCGCGCGAGCGGCCTGCGTCACGGCGACGGCGTTCTCGTGCTGCAGCCCATGTCCGGCGAGCTCTACGGCTTCCTCGTCGGCGCCTGGCAAGCCGGCCTCGTCTGCCTTTTTGTCGACCCCTCCCAAGGCCGCGACCACCTGGCCGCCTGCGCCCGCCGCTGGCGGCCGCGCGCGCTCTTCGGCGTGGCGGCGGCGCATTGGTTTTCCTTTCTCGTGCCCGAGCTCCGCCGCGATCTCCTACGCATCCGCACTCGCGGCTGGGCGCCGTTTTCCCTGACATGGGCCGACCTGCTCGCGCATGCTTCCGCCCCCGGCGTCGCCGTCGCCGAAGCCGGCACGCCCGCGCTCGTCACCTTCACCAGCGGCAGCACCGGCCAGCCCAAGGCCATCGTTCGCACCCACGGCTTTCTCCACGCGCAGCACCGCGCCATCTCCGAGGCGATCTCGCTGCGCGACGGCGAGATTGACCTCACCACACTCCCCATCTTCCTCCTCGCCAATCTCGGGGATGGTCTGACCTCGATCATCCCCGCCGGCGACATCGCCCGGCCCGGTTCCGTCGACCCCACGCCGATCGCCTCGCAACTCGCCCGCTGGCCGGCGACGCGCGGCGGCGCCTCCCCCGCGTTTTGGCTCCGGCTCGCGCGCGACGAAATCGGCCACGCCGCCCTCGCCGGCCTGCGCGCCATCTACACCGGTGGCGGCCCGCTCTGGCCCGACGACCTCGCCGCGCTCCGCGCCGCCGCTCCGAACGCCAAGATCGTCTGCGTCTACGGCAGCACCGAGGCCGAACCCATCGCCGAGATCGATGCTTCCGAGGTCCTCGCCGCACCGGAACATGAACGCTTTCTCCCCGGCGGCCACATCCGCCCGGAAATCCGCTGCGCCGTGCTGCGCGACCGCTGGGGCTCACCGCGTTCGCCGCTGACCCGCGAAGCCTTTTCCGCCGAGACATGTGCTCCTGGCGAAATCGGCGAGATCGTCGTCAGCGGCCCGCACGTCGTCTCGGGCTACCTCCGCGGCATCGGCGACGAAGAAACGAAATTCCGCATCGACGACGAGATCTGGCACCGCACCGGTGACGCCGGCCTCCTCGACGCCGAAGGCCGCCTCTGGCTCGCCGGTCGCTGCTCCGCCCGCGTCCGTGTCGGCGACCGCACGATCTATCCCGCCGAGGTCGAGGTGGCCCTACGCGGAGTCAAAGGCCTCCGCCGCAGCGCGCTCCTCGAACACGCGGGCGAAGCTTGGGTCGTGCTCGAAGCCGACGAGCCGGCCGTCCTTGCCCTCGCCAGCGCCCGCCTCGCCCTGCGCGGCCTCCCTTCGCTCCGACAACACATGTTGCCGCACCTGCCCTTGGACAAACGCCACAACGCCAAAATCGACTACGGCGCGCTCCGAACCCTCCTCGCCAAATCCGCCAGCCTCCGCGCCTGAAGCGCAGGATCCATCCGGTCGTAGTGGCCCGGCAACACCGCCTCCGGTCGCGTCGCCGCAAGCTTCAGCAAACTCTCCTTCGCCTGCGTCGGGTCCCGGCTCAAAAACCGCGGCGGCACGTGCGTCGCCAACGAATAACTCGCGAAAAGATCGCCGCTAAACACCAGCCCCCGCGCCTCCGCCCGCTCCGCCACCAAGGCGCAATGTCCCGGCGTGTGCCCCGGCAGATGCCACACGCGCAACCCGCCCCAAAACGGCAGCAACTCGCCGTCCTGCAACTCCCCATCGACCTCCGGCGCGCGATACCCCGCGCCCGCCCCTCGCCCCCCGCTCCACGCGCCCAGCTTCAGGGTCATCCTGCCCGCAGCCTCCAACCACCCGCACCCGCGCGCCGCGCCCGCATACCTCACCCGCTGCGCCACGTGCTCGCGATCCGTCGCGTGCACCCAGACCCGCGCTCCCGACCATGCCTGGATCTCCGCCGCACCGCCCACGTGGTCCAGATGCCCATGCGTGAGCAGGATGTTCCGCAACTCCTCCGGTCTCCGCCCCAGTTCTGCGACCACGCGCCGCAGCTCCCGCGCCAGACCCCACAATCCCGTGTCGATCAGCGTCAGCCCCTCGCGATCCACCAGCAGGTGCGCCGACACCAGCGGCCCGCCCAAACGTATCACCCCCGCCTCGCCATACCTCAGCTCGCGTCCCGCTCTGCGCCTTTCCCCTTCGCCCATGTAATTCACGCCTCGCTTGTTTGAAATCCCCTCCGTCCGCGCAATCTTTCCGCGTCCCGACCCGTCGTCCCCCCTCCCTCCCTCACACCATGAAAGTCCTCTACACCACCCAAGCCACCTCCACCGGCGGGCGCGAAGGCGCCTCCCGCAGCGCCGATGGCGTCCTTGCCGTCACCCTCTCAACCCCGAAGGAGCTCGGCGGCGCCGGCGGCCCCGGCACCAACCCCGAGCAGCTTTTCGCCGCCGGCTACTCCGCCTGTTTTCTGGGCGCCCTGAAATTCGTAGCCGGCAAGGCCAAGGTCCAAGTCCCCGCCGACGCCACCGTCACCGCAAAAGTCGGCATCGGCCCGCGCGACGACGGCGCCGGTTTCGGCATCGAGGTCGCCCTCACCATCTCAGTCCCCGGCCTCGACCGCACCACGATGGAAAACCTCGTCCAACAGGCCCACGTCGTCTGCCCCTACTCCCACGCCACCAAGGGCAACATCCCCGTCACGCTGACCGTCGCCTGAGCCGCGAGGGATCGATCTCACCGCCCGCGGCTCGCTTCCGCCGATCTCCCAATTTCCCCGCTCGCCCACGCCGGACGCGACCCCGTGTCGCTCCGGCGTTTTTTGTGTCCCGCTCCGGCGCAAACCCGCCTCCACCAGCCCGGCCGCGTGAAAACAATCGCGCACTCCTTGCACCAATTTCCGCGCCCCCCCCGCCAACCGGCGCGCAGCCCTCCCCCGCATATTTTGGCACTGTGCGCGGTGCCTTTCGTCGACCTCTCCGGCCGGCCGGAACGGCACCCACGACCATGTCCACCGCCGCCCCTTCCGCTCCGCTCGCCACCGACGCCTCCAAGGCCACCGCCCGCGCCACCCCCGAGTATATAACCTGCGACGCCAACGAGGCCGTCGCCTCCGTCGCGCACCGGCTCAGCGAGTTCATCGCCATCTACCCCATCACGCCGTCCTCCCCGATGGCCGAGTCCTGCGACGAGTGGTCCGCCGCCGGCAAGACCAACATCTGGGGCGAGGTCCCCAAGGTCGTGCAGCTCCAGTCCGAGGGCGGCGTGGCCGGCTCCGTCCACGGCGGCCTCCTCGGCGGCGCCCTCACCACCACCTTCTCCGCCTCGCAGGGCCTTCTGCTGATGGTGCCCAACCTCTACAAGATCGCCGGCGAACTCCTGCCCTTCGCGATGCACGTCACCGCCCGCGCGCTCGCCGCGCAGGGCCTCTCCATCTTCGGCGACCACCAGGACGTCATGGCCTGCCGCCAGACCGGCTGCGCCCTCCTCTGCTCCAACAACCCGCAGGAAGCCCAGGACCTCGCCCTCGTCGCCCACGCCGCCACGCTCAAGGGCCGCCTGCCGATCATCCACTTCTTCGACGGCTTCCGCACCTCGCACGAGATCGCCAAGATTCGTCCCCTTTCCAACGACATCCTCCGCGCGATGATCGACGAGAAGGCCCTCGCCGACTTCCGCCTCCGCGCTCTCTCGCCCGACCGCCCCAAGATCCACGGCACCGCCCAGAACCCCGACGTCTACTTCCAGGGCCGCGAGACGGTGAACACCTTCGTCGACGCCTTTCCCGGCATCGTCGAGAGCTACATGAACCAGCTCGCCGAGCTCACCGGCCGCAAGTATTCGCTCGTCGACTACTACGGCCACCCGCAGGCCGAGCGCGCCGTCGTTTGCATGGGCTCCGGCGTCGAGGCCCTCGAGGCCGCCGTCGACCACCTCAACGCCGCCGGACAGCGCGTCGGCGTCATCTCCATCCGCCTCTTCCAGCCTTTCCCCGTCGCCGCGTTCCTCAAGGCCCTCCCCGCCACCGTCCGAACCCTCGGCGTCCTCGACCGCACCAAGGAGCCCGGCGCCGTCGGCGAACCCTTGTTCATGTCGGTGCTCTCCGCGCTCTCCCGCGCCGAGCATCCCACCGCCGTCCCGCCCTCGCGTGTCTTCGGCGGCCGCTACGGCCTTGGCTCCAAAGAATTCACCCCCGCGATGGCCGAGGCGGTCTTCGCCCACCTCAACTCCGCCCGCCCGAAGCACGGTTTCACCATCGGCATCCACGACGACGTCACCCACACCTCGCTCGCCTGGAACAACGACCTCGAGCTCGAGGCCCCCGGCGTCCGCCGCTGCGTCTTCGTCGGCCTCGGCGCCGACGGCACCGTCGGCGCGAACAAAAACTCCATCAAGATCATCGGCGAACAGACCGACTTCTTCGCCCAGGGCTACTTCGTCTACGACTCCAAGAAGTCCGGCTCCGTCACCGTCTCCCATCTCCGCTTCGGCCCGCAGCCCATCCGCGCGCCGTGGCTCGTCCGCCACGCCCAGTTCGTCGCGTGCAGCCAGTGGAACTTCGTCGGCCGCCACGAGATCCTCGGCTACGCCGCCCCCGGCGCTACCCTGCTGCTCGATTCCCCCTACTCGCCCGAAGAAACCTGGAACCGTTTCCCGCGCGACTGGAAGCAGACCATCGTCTCCAAAAAGCTCCGCGTCTTCATCATCGACGCCAACGGCGTCGCCACCGCCGCCGGCATGGGCCGCCGCACCAACACCATTCTCCAGACCTGCTTCTTCGCCCTCTCCGGCGTTCTCCCGCAGGACGAGGCCATCGCCCACATCAAGAAGGCCATCACCAAGACCTACGCCCGCAAGGGCGAGAAGGTCGTGCAGATGAACCACGCCGCCGTCGACGCTGCCCTCGCCGCCCTCCACGAGGTCGCCGTCCCCACGAAGCTCGAGGAGTGCGACGCCGCCCCCACCGCCGACCGCTTCGCGGCCTTCGCCCCCGGCTTCTTCCGCGACGTCACCGCCCGCCTCCTCGCCGGCGAGGGCGACCTGCTCCCCGTCTCCGCCATCCCGCCCGACGGCGGCTGGCCCACCGCCACCACCAAGCTCGAGAAACGCTCCATCGCCCTCGAGCTCCCCCAGTGGGATTCCTCCCTCTGCATCCAGTGCAACAAGTGCGTCTTCGTCTGCCCGCACGCCGCCATCCGCGCCACGCACGCGACGCCCGCCGAGCTCGCCGACGCGCCCGCCTCGCTCGCCACCGTCCCCTTCCGCTCCAACGAGCTCCCCGGCCGCCGCTACTTCATCCAGGTCGCGCCCGACGACTGCACCGGCTGCTCGCTCTGCGTCCAGGTCTGCCCGGCCAAGGACAAATCGAATCCGAAGCACAAGGCCCTCGACCTCGTGCCCGCCGCGCCTCGCATGGAGATCGAGCGTGCCCACTGGGACTTCTTCGAGAAACTCCCCTCGCCCGACCGAGCAACCGTCGACCTCACCACGATCAAGGGCAGCCAGTTCGCCAAACCTCTCTTCGAGTTCTCCGGCGCCTGCGCCGGCTGCGGCGAGACGCCCTACATCAAGCTCCTCACCCAGCTCCTCGGCGACCGCCTCATCGTCGCCAATGCCACCGGTTGCTCCTCCATCTACGGCGGCAACCTCCCCACCACGCCCTACTGCAAGGACGGCTCCGGCCGCGGCCCCGCTTGGGCCAACTCGCTCTTCGAAGACAACGCCGAGTTCGGTCTCGGCATTCGCCACGCTGCCGACCGTCGCCACCTCTCCGCCCGCGCCCTCCTTGGCAAACTCGCCGCCAAACTCGACCCCGATCTCGTCCGCGAACTCGAATCCGCCTCGCCCACCACCGAAGCCGAGATCGCCGAACGTCGCGCCCACGTCGCGCAGCTCAAGGTCGCCCTCGAGGACCTCGCGCCAAACTGCCCCGACGCCGCGCGCCTGCTCCTCATCGCCGACGACCTCGTGAAGAAATCCGTCTGGATCATCGGCGGCGACGGCTGGGCCTACGACATCGGTTACGGCGGCCTCGACCACGTCCTCGCCTCCGGCGCCAACGTGAAGATCCTCGTCCT